>CALXON010000132.1 GCA_944389985.1 uncultured Spirochaetaceae bacterium
TTTTCACAGAGAGAAACGGAATTCACATCATTGACCTGCAGAAGACATCTGCCTGCATCGTTGAGGCATATGAGGCTGTCAGGACACAGGTAAAGAACGGAAAGCAGATCCTGTTCGTCGGCACGAAAAAGCAGGCGCAGCAGGCAATCGAGACAGAAGCTAAGAGATGCGGCATGCCGTATGTCTCCAACCGCTGGCTTGGCGGAATGCTCACAAACTTCACGACAATCAAGAAGAGCATCGCAACTCTCAAGAAGATCGAGAGGATGGAGGCTGACGGAACATTCGATTCCCTCACAAAGAAGGAAGTCGCTCTCTATACAAAAGAGAAGAACAAGCTTGAGAAGAACCTCGGCGGCATCAAGGACATGAAGGAGCTCCCGGGCGCACTCTTCATCATCGATACAAAGAAGGAGGCTCTTGCAGTAGCAGAGGCCAAGAGACTCGGAATTCCTGTAATCGCAGTCGTCGATACAAACTGCGATCCTACAGACATCACATACCCTATTCCGGGAAATGATGATGCTATCCGCGCAATCTCACTATTTGTCGAGATCATCGCAAACGCTGTCATCGATGCAGACAGCGAGGCTGGAATCCAGATCATCGAGTCACTTGATGACGAGGACGAGGAGGCTGCAATCAACGCATCTCCTGTAGAGGACAAGGACGAGAAGGCTGATGACGAAGAGGTCGACTACTCCAACTACGTTCCTGCAGAGGAGAAGGCTGAGGAAGCTGACGAGCAGGATCAGGAAGAGGACGAAGAGGACTACTTCACAAAATAATCAGGAGGATTGATATGGCAATCAGCGCAGCAGATGTAAAGAAGCTCAGGGACATTACCGGAGCAGGTATGATGGACTGCAAGAAGGCACTCTCCGAGGCTGATGGCGACTTCGCCAAAGCTGAGAAGATCCTCAAGGAGATGGGACTTGCAGCAGTTGCCAAGAGACAGGACAGAGCCACAGAGAACGGCCGCGTATTCGTGAAGGCCGGAAACGGCAAGGCAGTCATCCTCTCGCTCTCCTGCGAGACAGACTTCGTTGCCAAGAATGCGGATTTCGCAAAGCTCGGCGATGACCTCTGCACAGTCATCCTTGAGAAGGGATACACAGAGATCAACGAGGAGCTCACAGGCATGGTCGAGGCTCTCATCGCGATCATCAAGGAGAACATGCACCTCGTGAAGTTCAATGTCGTCGACATCTCTTCCGATGAGTATGCTTCCACATACATCCACGGCGACGGAGCTGTCGCTGTCCTCGTCGTTCTCAAGTCAGACAAGGCTGAGATCTTCGGTGAGGCGGATGTCAAGGAGTTCACACACAACCTCGCTCTCCACGCAGCAGCATACAAGCCTCAGTTCCTTTCGGACAAGGTTGTAGATGCAGCATACCAGGAGGAGCAGCTCTCGATCTTCCGCAAGCAGGTCGAGTCCGATGAGAAGCTCATGGCAAAGCCGGAGCAGGTCAGAGAGGGAATCGTCAGAGGTAAGCTCTCCAAGCTCTACAAGGAGGTCTGCTTCGTAGACCAGGCATTCGTCAAGGACGACACAAAGTCCGTACAGCAGATGCTCGGCGAGGTCGGCAAGGCTCATGGAGCAAAGCTTGACATCGTCTCCTACTATGTCTATCAGGCTGGTGTGAACGGCTGAGGAGGCTTCTACTATGCAGAGTGTTATCGACAACTGTGAGCAGAGGATGAAGAAGAGCACTGAGGCTCTCAGTGCTGAGTTCGCGATGCTGAGGACCGGAAGGGCCTCGGCTTCCCTCTTCGACAAGATCAAGGTCGACTACTATGGTGCGGAGACTCCCCTTTCCCAGGTTGCTTCCATAAGCGTTCCTGAGGCAAGGCTTGTAGTAATCCAGCCATGGGACAAGACAGTGCTCCCTGCGATCGAGAAGGCTATCCAGAAGTCAGAGCTCGGCCTCAATCCTAGCAACGACGGAAAGCTCATCAGAGTCGCTTTCCCGCCTCTCACAGAGGACAGGAGAAAGGAGCTTGCGAAGAGCGCCAAGGCAACTGCCGAGAACTCCAGAGTCGCTGTCAGGAACATCCGCCGCGACGCCATGGAGGAGCTGAAGAAACTCCAGAAGAACGGAGAGATCAGCGAGGATCAGCAGAAGGAAGGCGAGACAAAGATCCAGAAGCTTACTGACAATGCGATCGCCGAGATCGGAAAGATCGCGGAAGCCAAGGAAAAGGAGATAATGGAAATCTGAAGTGGCCGGGGAACTGAAGCATCTTGCCATCATAATGGACGGGAATGGACGCTGGGCCGTCAGCCGCTCTCTTGAGCGCACTGAAGGACATAAGGCAGGAGCGGAAGCTGCGATCCGTGTTGCAGAACGTGCCATGGAGCGCGGCATCAGTTTCCTCACACTTTACTGTTTCTCCACAGAAAACTGGAAAAGACCCATGGGGGAAGTATCTTTCCTTATGGGTCTCTTCTCTTCTCAGTTCAGGAAGAGGATTCCTGAAATAAGGGACAGGGGTTTCAGGATACTCCATCTCGGAAACAGGAACGGACTTCCGGAAAGTGTCCTCGAGACAATCGATCAGGCTGTATCCGAGACAGCGGCGAATACAGGTCTTACAATCCAGCTTGCCATAAACTACGGCGGACTTGATGAAATCGCGAGAGCCACGGAGAAGGCCATGCAGAACGGTGAGAGATCATTCACTTACCCTGTCCTTTCCAGGTATCTGGACAACCCGGGGGTGCCAGCTCCCGACTTCATCGCACGTTCCGGAGGAGAAAAACGCCTCTCCGGTTTCCTGACGCTTCAGTCAAGCTATGCAGAAATCGGATTTTATGATAAACTCTGGCCAGACTGGGATGGTTACATGATTGATGAAATCATTTCTGATTTCCAGTCCAGGCAAAGAAGATTCGGAGGACTCGGATGACATCGATGGGAAAAAGGATCATGACTGGCTGCATAGCCGTACCAGTGCTGATCGGAATTGTCATATTTCTTCCGCACTTCAACTACCTTGCATTCTGTGTGCTCATAATGGTTCTGACAGTACTCGGATCGCAGGAGATGCATCAGCTTCTGTCAAAGGACAAGGAGAAGCTTCTCTTCACCTCCTACTCCGGAGTCCTGCTGCCACTTGCACAGTACATACAGTTCTCATACTTCCGTGATGTCGAGCTCACATTCTACACGCTGATGTTCCTCATAGGACTCACGCTGTTCCTTGAGATATTCACAGGAGCCGAGGACGGATTCAAAGGCACATGGGAACGCAACAGCAAGACTGTCCTGAACATCATCTATCCGGGACTCTTCGCATCGTTCATCATTCGTCTTGCGTTCTTCGAGCATGCCGCCTGGTACATACTCTTCTTCTTCCTTCTTGTATTCTCTTCCGATACGTTCGCGTTCTTCTTCGGAATCGCACTCGGAAAGAACAACAAGGGAATACTCAAGGTCAGCCCGAACAAGTCTGTTGCAGGCTATGTGGGAGGACTTCTCGTACCTGGAATCATGGGAACGCTATCTGCGGTCCTCTTCCCTGAGGTCTTCTCATACGGACCTGCAAGAGGATTCATCGTGGGACTTACCACAGCAGCCCTCGGTGCTGTCGGTGACCTCATAGAATCATCATTCAAGAGATCTGCCGAGGTGAAGGATTCCGGTTCAATAATCCCTGGTCGCGGCGGCATTCTCGACTCCATTGATTCGGTAATCATTGCAGCTCCTGTATATGTTGCCATAATCATGATCGCTCTCGGCATATGAGAAGACTTCTGGTTCTGGGAGCGACAGGATCAATCGGAAATACATGCCTCAGAGCATATTCAGAAGGACTTATAAATGACACTGTCATCTCAGGTGTTGTCGCTGGCAGCAGCAGAAGAATTGATGAACTTGGAAAGCAGTTCTCCTCCCCTGTCCTTCTAGCCTCCGGTAAAAGCCGTGAGGAGATCATGTCATTCATCTCATGTCTCTCTCCTGATATAGCCCTCAACGGCGTCTCAGGCATTGCAGGACTGATGTATACAGACATCCTCATCGATCTCGGGATCGACATAGCACTTGCTAACAAGGAATCCATAGTACTCGGCGGAGAGTACATTCTGGAGAAAGCAATGCGTAAGGGTGTCAGGATAATCCCTGTCGACAGCGAGCACAGCGCGATCCACAACCTTCTGAAGGGACACAAGGCTGAAAGACTCATAATAACTGCTTCAGGGGGTCCTTTCGTCGACAGAAAGGACATGACAGGCATAACAGCCGAAGAGGCTCTGAACCATCCTGTATGGAAGATGGGACCAAAGATAACTGTCGACAGTGCAACGCTTGCTAACAAGGCACTTGAGGTCATCGAGGCTTCATATCTCTTCTCATTTCCTCCTGAGAGAATACAGGTTACAGTCCACAGACAGTCTGTAATACACTCGATGATAGAGAGCCCTGACGGGGCTGTGTACGCACTCATGTCGAATCCCGACATGACTCTTCCGATCGTATCCGCCATCAACGGAGGAGATGTTCCTCCGCGTCTTGTCTCTCCTCTCGATCTCTCATCTCTCACCCTCACATTCGAGGACTGGGACAGGGAGCGCTTCCCGATGCTCTCACTTGGATTCGAGGCATTGAGGAAAGGAGGATTCTACCCTGCTGCCTTCGCATCAGCCGATGAGGTTGCCGTGAATGCATTCCTCTCAGGGGAAATAGGCTTCACGGATATCCCCCGGGTGACGGAGAGAACAATGGAAGAAGACTGGAGCCTGAGAGCCACTTCTGTTGATGAGATCATGGAGAGGGCGGACAGAGCTGCCGCAATCGCTGAGGAAATATGCCGGAACATCTGATTCATCTCGTCATCGGTCTTATCGGTATAGGGTTCGTCATCTTCCTCCATGAACTCGGACATTTCCTCGCATCAAGGGCCATGGGAATAGATGTAGAGGTCCTCTCTTACGGATTCGGTCCCAGGCTTTTCTCCATCATGGGTCGCAATACAGAGTACAGGTTCTCGATGATTCCCTTCGGCGGTTACTGCAGGATGAAAGGTTCACTTGATCTGATGAAGGCGCTGAGGGACGAGAAAGGCTCATTTGACACCACTGAGAAAGGTTCATACTTCGGCTCTACTCCGCTGAGACGCATCATCATATATCTATCAGGACCGCTGATGAATATTCTCCTTGCGATCATCATACTCTCCATCTCTGCCATGATACCTGTGGAGAGGATCTCCGATCCGGCATATGCTGTGTCGATAGCGGAGTACCCTGAGCTCTTTCCTGATGCTCCTGAACAGCCGGGAATAGAGAAAGGTGACCGCATCGTCTCATCGGGAAGCACGGTATTTCCCGACTGGCAGAGTGTGGAGGCATTCCTCAGAGAACACAGAGGAGAAGCAGTGGATGTAAGAGTGATGAGAGACGGAGAGCTTGTCAGCACGACGCTGGAGCCGCTGAGAGTCGCAGGAGAGCCTTCATTCGGGATCACGGTGCTGATAGATCCTGTGATAGGAAGAAGCATCTCTGATGACTTCCTTCCCGGAGACAGGATAGTTAGCGCTGACGGAGTTCCTGTCCATTCACAGCTTGATCTGTATTCAATCAACAAAGATAGCTTCACGATCGAGATAGAACGTGACGGAGAGATCCTTGAAAGAAGGATCGAGAACAGAGTCCTTCCCTTTGCATGGGAGAGCGGAATACGGATCAGCCGTGACAATGTACGGCCGCTGATCTACGGAGTTGAGAGATCGCTCAACATCGCAGCCTCCGCGATAAAGGCGCTCGGTGCACTTGTCACATTCCACCTGAGTGATGCCCTCTCAGTCCTGACAGGACCTGTGAAGGCTGCTGAGAACATAGGAAACATAACTGTACTGGCATTCAGCGAGAGTGCTGAAAGCGGCATAAGATCACTGCTGCAGCTGATGGCGGTCGTCTCGATCTCACTCGCTGCTGGAAACCTCCTGCCGATCCCCACCTTCGACGGCGGACAGATACTCATATGTCTCTCAGAACTCTTTGCGCGCCGTGAGCTCAGGCCCAGAAGCTATGTCATGCTTCAGATCATCGGTATGATCCTAGCCCTCTGCATCATGGTCATGATGTACTCGCTGGATATAAAGGCGTACTTCTTCAGCTGATCACTTGCTTCTCTTGTCTGGCGGAACAGGCTCGATGAAGACAGTTCCCTCCTGCTGGACTTCCTCGAATGAGGTTGTCGCAGGATTGTAGCCGACCTTGAAGTCACCAGTCTCTCCGTTTCTCTGCTTGGCGACAATGACCTTCGTGACCTGAAGAACAGGTCTTCCATCCCTGTCCTTTGCATTCTGGAGCTTCTCCTCCTCTGAGAGGATTCTCTTCCTGTGAAGGAACATGACGATGTCAGCATCCTGCTCGATGGAGCCGGAATCACGGAGGTTTGAAAGTATAGGTTCCCTCTCCTCGCTGTCTCTTGAGACCTGACAGAGAACGATGATCGGGATTTTAAGCTCTCTCGCAAGCTGTTTCAGTGACTTTGAGACTGTCGCTATGACCTCATGTCTCGGAGTCCTCTGATCAAGACCGGGATCGACAAGACCGATGTAGTCGATGAGTATGCACTCGATCTTCTTCTCCCTTCTGAGAGACCTTGCCTTTGCGCGGAGATCACCGAGCTTGATGTTCGGAACATCAACGATGTAAAGGGATCGTGAATAGAGACTATCAGCGGCATCCATGACGCGGATGAACTCTCCGTCGCCGAAATCACCATTGGAGATCTTGGTGGCGTTCACCCTTGAGATGTTTGCAAGAAGTCTCACCGTGATCTGCCTAGCAGGCATTTCCAGTGAGAAGAATGCGATGCTCTTTCCGTCAGAGAGCATGTTGCGGATCATTGAGACAGCGAAGGCTGTCTTTCCGATCGAAGGACGGGCTGCTATGACGACATAGTCCTCAGGATGGAAGCCGCCGTTGCAGTACTTGTCCAGAACGGAGAAACCTGTGGCGACAGCGTCATCAGCAAGCTTTCCCTCCATCTTCAGCTGAATCCTCTGCACGAGGTCATTCACTGCAGCGGAGACAGAGTAGCTCTCATTGTTCGTGCTTCCTGTCTCGGACAGCTTCATCAGTGATGTCTCACTCTCATCAAGAAGCGAGTAGACATCATTCTTGTCATCTCCTGCGGACTCGGCGATCTTCGTCGATATCGCGATCATGCTGCGCCTCAGGGACATCTCCCTGACTATCGCGGCATACTGCTCTGCGTTCGCATAGATCGTCTCCGACTCCGTAAGGGATGATACATACCCCAACCCTCCTGCAGCCTCAAGCTTTCCGTTCTTCCTGAGAAAGTCTGAAAGCGTGATGATGTCCACGGCAAATCCTGAGGATTCCTTCATCCTCTGGATCGCCATGAAGATCTCGGCATTGGCCGGATGGTAGAAATCGGAGGCACTGACAAGCTGTGATACGCTGTCATATGCCTCCTCGTTCATAAGGATAGCGCCGAGAAGGGCTTTCTCGGCATCATCATTATGCGGTGCGGTTCTCAACCACTGCTCCTTACTCGGCATCTGCCGGAGCGGAAGCTTCCTCAGAAGCGGTCTCCTCAGCCGGAGCCTCTGCGCTCTCTGCCTCAGCAGCAGCTGCAGCCTCAGCTTCAGCCTGAGCCTTTGCCTCTGCCTCTGCAGCGGCCTTCTCCTCGGCAGCCTTCTTCTCTGCGAGGATTCTCTCAGCCTCGGACTGCACGATGAGTTTGACGTGGGACATGTCGTTCTCATAGAGATGTACGACAACAGAGTATGTTCCAGTCATCTTGATAGCATGTGTAGCGACCTCGATCTTCTTTCTCTCGATCTCGAAACCGAGCTTCTGAAGCTCTGCCTGAACCATCTGGGAAGTAACGGAGCCGAAGAGCTTTCCGGACTCACCTGCAGGAACAGTGATCGTGAGCACGACACCATCAAGTCTCTCCTTGATCGATGCGGATGCGGCTCTCTTCTCAGCCTTCCTCTTCTCGATAGCAGCAGCCTTTGACTTGAAAAGCGCAGCGTTTGCCTTGCTGTAGATGACAGCAGTCTTTGTAGGAAGGAGGTAGTTTCTTGCGTATCCGTCCTTTACCTCTACGACATCCCCCTCTTCTCCGAGGTGGATCACATCCTGGTTAAGAATAATCTTCATAATCAGCCTCCATCTTCTTCAGATCGAAGAAGCTCTCAAGGGCACCTATGATGGGAAGCCCTATGAGAATAATAAGATTTATCCCAGGGACCAGAAGACCGAAGACGGCAAGCACTATGAAGATGGTCATGCTCCTCACGTTCTCATGCCTCCGTCTGACCCGTGCCGTGATCACAGTGAAACCCTGGATCGCATAGAGTACGGACCATATGCCTGCCACGTCCATCGCTGCTATCTCCAGCAGCAGGGGTGCTGATACAAAGCGGAGGAGGAGCACAAGGGCCCATGAGATTATGAAGCCCCATACGGCATCTGGCGGATAGCCGAATGCCATGACCTCTCTCTCCCACCCGCTTTCTCTTGAATGCAGGGCTGTCTCATAGATAAAGCAGCCTGCACAGATGCTGGCCAGAAGTACCGGAAAGAGTATCGAACCGAAGACGAACATGACAAGGTCAAAGAAGACATTGACGTCCAGACCCGGGAACACATACTCCGTAAGCGGAACAAACAGACCAGCAAACACATTCCTGAGACTGTCCATGATAGCCTGGGGAAGTGCCTTATCAGTGAAGATGACGAGGGCATATACGGCAAGAAGGAAAAGGGATGGCAGGAGCGTCTTCAGAAGGCGTCCTATCAGCCTGTGATCACCTCTTGTCTTTAGCCAAACGATCCCAGCCGCTGACAGCGACAGGGGAAAATACATATAAAGCATGAGGAAGATCCATCCCAGCTTCCCTCCTTCCGCCGGATTGTCCAGAATGACATTCCAGAGAAGTATGACCATGATGTTCACGATCGAGAGAACGACGGTCTTCCCCGTTCCGTGGTTTATCGAGAATAGCAGTATAGGTGCCATTGCCAGAAAGGAGAGCATACCACCACCAAGGGTGAGAAGGACCTGGCTGGAAACAACCAGAACCAATCCCTCAAGAAATGTACGCACTCCCCTAGGCATCTGGACTCACTTCTTCTCGAACGGAAGATATGCAAGCACTCTTGCTCTCTTGATCTCTCTGTTGAGAGCTCTCTGATGCTTTGCACATGTTCCTGTGATGCGTGCAGGAAGGATCTTGCCCCTCTCTGTGATGTAGCGGCGGAGCATCTCCGGGTTCTTGTAATCAGCAGGAGCTGCGCCCTGGCAGAACTTGCAAACCTTCTTCTTGAAGCCGAGCTTCTTCACACCCGCTTTTCTATCGCGAAGTGCATCCTTCTCTGCGAAATCCTTATCTTCGTGCATTTGTGATTCTCCTATCAGAATGGGATGTTATCATCCTGGAAAGCCTCAGGACCCATTGCATCAACCGGAGCGGCATCCATCACAGGTGCGCTCTGACGCGGCTGGGTCTGAGAATATGATGGCGATGGGGCAGCCTGCTGGCGGCCTCCCTGTGACTGGCCGAGAAGCGTGAGATTGTTTACGAATATCTCGACGCGTGACCTTGACTGACCATCCTGGCCTTCCCATCTTGACTGTCTGAGCTCTCCCTGGATGGCCACCTGCCTGCCCTTCTCAAGGTACTGGCTCATGGCATCGGCATTCTTTGAGAAATACACACAGTCGAAGAAATTCGGCTCATCCTCCCATCTGCCGTCGGCATTGCGCCTGGATCTGTTCACGGCAATGGAGAAACGGAGCATCGCTGATCCGCCCTGGCTGTACTTCAGCTCAGAGTTGCGGGTAAGCCGACCAATAAGTACTACAAGGTTCATATCACCAGCCATAATCCGACTTCCTTACTTCCTCTCCGGATTGACGAACAGGAACTTGAGAACAAGCGTTGAGAGCTGGAAGATGTCATTCATCTTTGCGATCACAGCTGTGTCAGCCTTGAGCTCGAAGTAGACATAGTGTCCTCTGTCCTGCTTCCTGATCGTGTAGGCAAGAGTCCTCACACCGAGATCCTCTTCCTTCGTAATCTCTGCACCGAAGCGTGCAAACGTCTCCTTGACAAGCTCGTAGCCTGCCTTCATCTTCTCCTCATCGGACTCAAAGATGACTGTGAACTCATAATCCTGGATCATGGTTCCTCCTTGTGGCCTTTAAATTTTCGATCCGCGCTGTGCGGATAAAGAGGCTTAATGAAGATACCATCCGGAGGGCTTAAAGGTCAATATGCAATTGAGCTAAAATCTGTAATGGTATAGCATAATATACATGCTTTTCGATGCTCATGCCCATATAGGCGGCCAAACGGAGAATGCTCTGATAGCAACCGCATCCACATCCGAGTTCCAGGCGCTCCGGGAATACCGGTACAGAGCTCTGGGATCGATCAGCGGGGGAGATGAGCACGATGAGGAGAAACTCCGGGTTGCCGCTGAATCCGGATGCCATATCGGAGAGATCGGACTCGACAGACGCTACGGAGATATGGAGAGGCAGAAGGATATATTCAGGAATGCCCTCATCATCGCCCGTGAGTATGACAGACTTGCTGTCATCCATACTGTCAGAGAGTATGGAAGCACCCTTGATATCATCAGGAAGGCAGGTGTAAGGAAGTTCATGATGCACGGCTTCTCAGGTTCCTATGAGACGGCACTTGAGGTTCTGAGGATGGGAGGGATGATCTCACTCTCCCCTTCTGCTGTGCGCCTTAAAAGCTTTCCTCGTCTTCTCACACTGCCATTCCTGATCGAGACAGACCTTCCTGCAGGTGATGAGCAGAGACAGGTTCTTTCTGAGTGGACAGGGAAACTTTCAACTCTTACAGGATCTGATCTCTCGGAAAGAAATACGGACATGCTGATGGAGATTCTATGAGTGGAAGACAGTTTGAGAGGACAAGACGGCTTCTCGGAGATGAGAACCTGAAGAATCTTGAAGGAAGGACGGTTGCGGTTGCAGGAATCGGGGCCGTTGGCGGCTATGCGCTCGAGGCTCTTGTCAGGACAGGTGTCGGACACTTCATCATCGCAGACCATGACAGGGTCTCGGAAAGCAATATAAACAGGCAGATACTCGCACTGCACTCCACTATCGGAGAGTTCAAGACGGAAGCCGCTGAAAGGCGGATCAGGGACATCAATCCTGACTGCACGGTGACTGCGTTTCCCGTCGTCATATCAGAGGAGAACCTGGATATATTCTCTGAAGCTGACATCATCCTTGACTGCATCGACTCGCTCGGAGCGAAGATCTCACTTCTTGAGTACGCATACAGAAACGGCATTCCCGCTGTATCAAGCATGGGAGCGGCACTCAGGAGAAGCGTGATGCATGTCCATGCCGCGGACATCATGGATACATACGGCTGTCCGCTTGCAAGGGAGGTCAGGAAAGGACTCAGGAAACGCGGAATTGAACGTGGCATTCCCTGTGTATTCTCATCAGAGGAGGTCAGGTTCACCTACATCCCACCTGAGACAGACTCGGAGGCTGAGAACATCCCCGGAACGGAGAGGAAGCGTCCGGTCCTCGGTTCCCTTCCCACTGTCACAGCAGTATTCGGTGAGTACATGGCTGAGCTCGCGCTGAAGGCCCTTCTCCCTCAGGACGTGATGACAACAAAAAATGTGAGGTGAAGGATCCCTCACATCATAGAGATGAAGTTACATAAATACTGCCGTTTGTTCTCCTTACAGTATACACGTTGTAGTCGCCATCCACAGTCGCGGCCGTTACCGGACGGGGCGGGACCTCAAGCGTCAGATGGAGAGTCGCAGTTGCAATTACATCTGAAAATAGAAGAAAATCTGCGACCAGTAACAGAAAAAGAACAATGATCAGAATGCGTTTCATGGCACGCACCCCTTATCATCTCAAGTTATCCGGAACTGTTCCGGTTATCCCCCTTGTTGTTCTTTTATGAATTTCTCTCATGGTCTTTGTGCGATCTGCCATGACACAATGTCCGGCAGCCTTTTCAATCAATGCATCAGCTAGGTTGGTATAATCGATGAGACAGCTGGTTAATGACATTAATTACTCCCCTTTAATATAAGCCATATAACGCTGCATTGCGTGTCGCGATGCCTTTTGCAGTATCTGGGTGACTTGCCTCTATCAGCAGGAGCCGCTATCAGCGGATGATATCATTTCATTCAGAGCTCCTTCAGTTCTCTGAACTAATGAAAAATATAATGAATGAAATTTGAAAAGTAAAGGAAATTTCTTGCTATATAACGAATTACAATAAAAATTGAGAAATTTCATCTTTTATTTTATTCGAAAAATCAAATTAATGTACATTGCCGGGCCCCCGGAAATGCGATTTTTCCTTAAAGGACAAGAAGACCGCCGGTTCATCACCGGCGGTTCAGATAGCCCAAGAAGATTATTTCTTCTTATGTCTGTTCATTCTGAGTCTTTTCTTTCTCTTGTGAGTTGCTATCTTATGCTTCTTTCTCTTTCTTCCGCAAGGCACAGTAATGCTCCTTATCTTTTTCCATATGGAATTAATGTAATTACCGGTCTATTCTGCTTTTTTGGCTCTTTCATGTCAATAGACCCCTGCCATATTATCTTCTTCCGTTTTCCGTTTTCGCTTCACCTGTGAAAGAGGTTGGAATATAATCAGACAGGAGATGAGAGTCCTTATCATGGGCACTGGAGGCTCCGGGGGTGGAGCCGAGGCCGCGGAGTACTATCTGAACAAGGGAAATGAGGTTCTGATACTTTCCCAGAATGAGGAGAACCTCAATGACCAGATACAGAGGAACCTTGAGGAAAAAGGTGCCAGATTCATCTCGCGTCAGGAAGCCGAGAATGAGGCGGGAAACGCAGATCTTGTCGTCAAGATGCCGGGCATTCCCGTCCCCTACATGATAAAGAAGAGAGCAAGGCACATCGTCAATGACATCGCGGCCCTCCTTGAGGATCCGAGGACGGAGAGGATGCTGAGGATAATCATTCTGGGCTCTAAGGGAAAGACAAGTACCGCATCAGCACTGTCCGCAGCCCTCTCGGAGCTTGGCATAAAGGCCGCCTCGACAGAGGGAGTCGGCTACTCGGCATTCCACATACTCTCGGAGATCGAGAACGACAACATGATCTACGATGCCGTGATAATAGAGATGTCCCAGTGGCAGGTCCGTGACACTGCTGTCGCACTCTCATACAGATGGCCGAGGATAGACATAATAGGAATCACGGACAACATCGCAATTCCGACGTCCCCTTCAGATCTCTCTGCAGAGGGAGGCCTGATCATAGGCCCATGGACGAGAAGGCTCATAATCCCGCGGTTCCTCCGTGAGAAGCTTCTCTTCTCAGGTGTGATCACGAAGGC
>CALXON010000133.1 GCA_944389985.1 uncultured Spirochaetaceae bacterium
GAATCCGGGTTCTATTCCGGCCTTTCTGAGCATGTCGTCGGAAAGCTGTCTGTGAGTAGTCGATGCGGGGTTCAGCACACAGGTCCTGACATCCGCTACATGGACAACGATCTCAGCAAGCTTCAGCGAGTTCATGAAGGCCATCGCCTTCTCCCTTCCGCCCTTCATGCAGAATGAGACGACTCCTGATGACATTCCCCTGAGAAGGTATTTCTCAGCCTTGGCGTGTTCCCTGTCATCCTCCAGTCCCGGATAGCTGACACTCTCCACGACATCAGTGCGTGATCTGAGATACTCAGCGACGGCAAGCGCGTTGCCTGAGTGTCTCTCCATTCTCAGAGAGAGCGTATCAAGACCGCTGTTTATCAGGAAGGCGGCAATCGGCTGCACTGTCGCCCCCAGGTCCCTCATCAGCTGGGTTCTGGCCTTGGTGATGTATGCTGCGTTCCCGAACTGCTTTGTATAGATGACTCCATGGTATGACTCATCAGGCTCCGAGAGCTCCGGATACTTCCCGTCCTTCTCCCAGTCGAAGGTACCTCCGTCAACGATGACACCCCCGACAACCGTGGCATGTCCATCGATATACTTCGTCGTTGAGTGGACCACGATGTCCGCACCGAAGCGGAACGGGTTGCAGAGCACAGGGGTTGCGAAGGTGTTGTCTATGATCACAGGAACCCCTTTGCTGTGCACGAGAGGAACGTATCTGTCGAAATCGAAGACCTCAAGAGAGGGATTTGCTATCGTCTCTCCGAAAAAGCATCTTGTCCTCTCGTCAAAGAGTGAGAGGAACTCCTCGTCAGACATATCTGAAGAGGCGACACGGGCCTCGATACCCATGCGCTTCATCGTCACGAGAAAGAGATTCGTCGTCCCGCCGTAGAGGTTGGACATCATCACGAAATTGTCTCCTGAAGAAGCGATGTTGAATATCGAGATGAAAGAAGCAGCCTGACCGGATGAGGTCATCATCGCACCTGTGCCGCCCTCAAGCTCAGCGATCTTCTTCTCAACATACTCAACAGTCGGATTCGAGATCCTCGTGTACATATGTCCCGGGCTCTCGAGATCGAAAAGCTTCGCCAGCTCCTCTGCAGAGTCATACTTGTATGTCGTACTCTGATATATCGGAAGAACGCGTGGTTCACTGTTCCCGGGCTTATACCCGCCCTGAACGCATATTGTATCCTTATTCCAGTTATCCATGGATGGATATTAGCACTCAGGGAATGTCCTCAACAACAGTTTCAGGGGCCTTCAGGAGCTCTTCGGGGTTCTGGAAATACTTTTTGAAGAGCTTGAGCGTGGATGCGTAATAGAATCCGTCGCAGATCCTCTCATCCATATTCGCGATAATGTCTATGACACGGTTCTTCGTGACCGTCCCATCATCATTCGCCACTATCTGATAGCGCTTCGCTCCGAATGCGATGAATACAGGAACGTTTCCGAAGTTGTAGAGATGATGGACGATCGGAGGGATGTTCAGTGAAGCCATATTGGTTATGAACATCGAGCCGTGGAACGGGGATACATTCACGATAGCCCTCGGCAGAAGTCCGAAGTAATCTAGGAATCTCATGGTTCCGATCACGAACTTCTTCACAAGTCCTGGGATATAGCAGATGATCCTCGCGGTCTTGTCCATGCCGTTATCATCGGTCTCTATGATGCGGTTATACAGCTCTGTCCACTTGTTGTAGATGTCTATGAGCGTATCAGTAGGTTCAAGATGGAGCTTGACCGATGTGTCGGCGGAGTCAATGCTCATCTTCCTCTTCACTATGATGTTTATGATGATGCCGTTGCGGGCATAGATCTTCTGTCCTCTGATGAACCTGTTGACTCCGGGTCTCTGGCTGAGCGCCCTGACATATGCTGCGAGAAGCACATGAAGAATGCCTATCGAGACATATCCTTCAGAACGGAGTCTTCTAATGAGATTGTCGGCGGCGGATACATCGACATATGTCGCAATGTTGTTCTGGCTGTCACTCCTGACTGACATGATATAAGGAATGATCATGTTATATGGAGTCAGTGTCTTTATTCTGCGCCCTTCTCTGATTCTCTTTCCCATCTCTCTGATGATACCCCCATCTTACGAGATTATCCAGAGCAATATTGTTCACCGGCTTCACTAAGGCATGGCTCCTTCTTTGCCAAACTCCCCTCTCTGGGATATAAAGGGGGTATGGATCAGAGAGAACTCGGAACGAGAAAGATATCGAGACTTGTGCCGCAGATGGCATTCCCGCTCATAGTCGCCCAGCTTGTGAACGGACTGTACAATCTGGTTGACAGGATATACCTGGGACACATTGAAGGGGCCGGTGCCGTCATTCTCACAGGTGTCGGAATAACATATCCTATCATTCTCCTGATCACAGCCTTCTCTTCCCTGATAGGAAACGGAGGTGGTCCTCTCTCCGCCATCAGGATGGGACAGGGACGGAATGACAAGGCAGAGGAGATCATGGCAGTCTCAGCCGCAAGCCTTCTGGTGCTGTCAGTGATGCTTATGGCTGTCTTCTACATCTTCATGACTCCACTTCTGTACCTCTTCGGTGCATCGGATGAGACATTCAGATACGGAAAGGAGTACATGGACATATATCTTCTCGGTACTCCGTTCGTGCTCCTAACGCTGGGTCTCAATCCGTTCATCTCCGCAGAGGGCAAGACTGTGATGAGCATGATGACGGTCATAATAGGCGCGCTGATGAACATAATCCTCGACCCTGTGTTCATATTCGTGTTCGGACTCGGGGCGAGAGGTGCGGCAATCGCCACGGTCATCAGCCAGCTTGTGTCTGCAGTCTATGTCATAGGTTTCCTCAGAAGCCGGAAGAGCATACTGAAACTCAGATTCAGTGACATGAGGATCAGGAAGAAGGTCATCCTTCCTGTCGTCTCACTGGGAGTTTCTCCTTTCATCATGAGCGCGACTGAAGCCGCGATAACATTCACGTTCACATCAAGACTGCAGATGATCTCCGGAGACATGGCGGTCGGAGCAATGACGATCATGTCATCTGTCCTCAATTTCTGCATGATGCCGGTCAACGGCATGAATCAGGCGATAACGCCGCTAGTGAGCTACAACTTCGGAGCGGGGCTGCCTGACAGGGTGAAGAAGATCTTCCGCTTCGCAACCATAACAGAAGTCTCATACACTGCCCTGATCTCGCTGGTCTGCAACCTCATTCCGGCGGCGGTCATCGGACTCTTCACATCCTCTGAGGAGCTTGTGGCATTCGCATCTCCGTACATGAAGTTCTACATAACGGGAATATCACTGTTCGGACTCCAGTGCGCATCGCAGAACACATTCATGGGACTGGGACAGGCCAGGATATCGCTCTTCTTCGCGATCTACAGGAAGATCATCCTCCTGATCCCGCTTGTATTCATCCTCTCTTCGACATCTCTCGGCACCACAGGAGTGTTCCTTGCGGAGTCGATCGCAGATGCGGTATCCGCGGTCACCACATTCACGACATTCCTTCTTGTGTACAAAAAGATACTCCTGAAGGGGCCGTCAAAACCGGAATGATACAATTCCTATACAAAGACTTGATGCATCTCTGCTTTGACTATACGATAGTTCTATGCCTGAATATAAACTGACAGGGCGTGCAAAGAGAATGATCCGGCTATCAAGCAAGTTCCAGGCAAGGGATCCGGAGAACCTCAATGATGACCTGATTAACAATATAAACAACATGAACATAACAAGGAGGGAGGCACGCCGGGTTCTCTGCAATTCCAGGAACGTGACGATGCAGACCTTCGTCATTCCCGTCACGGACGGTGCCGTCACCGGCTATTACTTCTCCGATCCGAAACTTGCCGAGCTCATGGGCGTCATGCCGCTGATGATCTTCTGCCATGGCGGCGGATGGGTGTTCGGCAACATGGAGTTCTATTCCATATTCCTCAAGCATCTGGCTGAGGTGACAGAATCGGCCATCCTCCTCATCGACTACAGACTCGCTCCGAAATACAAGTTCCCGACAGCGGTCGAGGACTGCTATGACGCGGTGCTCTGGGCAGCTGAGGGCGCGAAGTACTGGAAGACCGATCCTGACAGAATGTTCATCGGAGGGGACAGTGCGGGAGGAAACCTCGCAACAGTGACAGCCATGCTCCTGAGGGACAGGAAAGGTCCGCAGCTTGCCGGACAGGTCCTTCTCTACCCGATAACGGACTGCCGTCTGAGGACACAGTCGATGACTGAATACAAAGACAGTCCGATGCTCGATGAGAACATGCTCTCCTTCTATGTGAAGAACTATGCGAGAGAGCCAAAGGACATACTCTCTCCGATGTTCTCTCCCCTTCTGAGCCCCGATCTCTCAAGACTTCCTCCGGCTCTCATCATCTCATCGGAGATCGATCCGCTGGCAGATGACGGGATCCTCTATGGGAAAGCCCTGAACGAGGCGGGATCAAAAGCCAATACACTGATCGCAAAAGGTGCATTCCATGGTTTCATGCCTTATAAGGATGCGATCGGACGCCGTGAGGGAGAATGTGCGATAAGACAGTTCCTCGCAGGCCGCCCTGTCGAGAATGTGCAGTTCTGCACCGAGCAGGAGCTGAGGCGCTCAAAACCTGTTAACTGATTGCCGTTCCGGAAAGGGCCAGCACCGGAAGAATAAAGGTGTGCGCTAGGCAAATGTTATAAGGGGGATCGCTTAGCATGGACTCCTGGTGCTGGTCCTTACCGCAACAGCCACCATATCCGATTGTCATATTCCTGCCTTCGCTTGTCAATAATTTTAAACACTGATTATTGTATTAATCCAATTTTGCCATCCTGTGTAAAAATTCCCTGATACAGCAGAAGAATCTTCACAGAATGGAGTGATTTAACCTCATCCCAATGATTTCACCCTCACAGAGGACATCTGACAAAATATACGCTCTTGCCGTATAATACGGACCAACGGAGATTGCTTTGAGTTTCGTACACCTGCACAATCATACTGACTACTCGCTTCTGGATGGAGCTGCGTCCATTCCGAGATACATAGAGAAGGCAAAGTCATGCGGAATGACATCACTTGCCATCACCGATCATGGAAACATGTTCGGAGCCGTGACATTCTACAAGGCATGCAAGGCCAACGGCATCAATCCGATCATAGGCTGTGAGTTCTACATAAACCCTAAGGACAGGAGGGACAGATCCCCCGCTTCGGAGGGAAACAGATACTACCATCTGATACTCCTGGCAATGAGCGACAAGGGCTATCACAACCTGATGGAACTCAATTCTATCTCTTATAAGGAGGGTTTCTACTACAAGCCGCGAATCGATGACGAGACGCTGGCCTCTCACAGCGAGGACCTGATCTGTCTCTCTGCTTGTCTTGCAGGAGAGCTTCCGCAGACACTTCTCAAGGGAAACTATGAGAAGGCTAAGGAGAGAGCCCGGTGGTTCAAGGATCTCTTCGGTGACAGATACTACATAGAGCTTCAGGATCATGGACTTCCGGAACAGAAGGAGACGAATCCTCAGCTTGTCCGCATAGCGCATGAACTTGATATCCCTCTCGTCTGCACGAATGACATACATTACATAGAAAAGGATGACTGGAACGCTCATGACACCCTGCTCTGTATCGGAACTGCATCGAAGAAAGCCGACAAAAGCAGGCTGAGATACAAGGAGGGAGAGTTCTACTTCAGGACTCCTGAGGAGATGGAGGCACTCTTCTCATGGTGCCCGGAGGCTGTCGAGAACACAGGAAAGATCGCGGAGAGATGCAATATAGAGATCAAGTTCCCAGGTCCTATTCTTCCGAAATGCCAGATCCCCGAGGAGTTCAAATCCGATGCGGAGTACCTGACATTCCTTGCGAACGAGGGACTGAGACAGAGGTATCCTGTCGTGACCGAGGAACTCCAGAAGAGACTCGACTACGAGCTCGGAATCATCATACAGATGGACTTCCCAGCCTACTTCCTCATCGTCCGTGATTACATCCACTGGGCGAAGACCCATGGAATACCTGTAGGTCCTGGAAGAGGAAGCGGAGCAGGATCTCTTGTCGCCTACTCCATAACGATCACCGATGTCGATCCGATGAAGTACAACCTGCTCTTCGAGAGATTCCTCAATCCTGAACGTGTCTCACTTCCGGATTTCGACGTTGACTTCTGCTTCGAAGGACGAAGCCAGGTGATCGACTATGTCACGGAGCATTACGGTAAGGACAGGGTCGGACAGATCATAACATTCGGAACGCTGAAACCGAAAGCTGTCGTGAAGGACGTAGCCCGTGTCCTCGACATTCCATATGAGGAATCAAACAAGATCTGTTCCCTGATCCCTGAGGATCCCAAGATGACACTGGCAAAGGCTTTCGATGAGGAGCCGAGGCTGAAGGAGATCGAGGCAAGGGGCGGCATCTATGCAGAACTCTTCGACACGGCCCGCCGTCTTGAAGGTCTGAGCAGACACTCATCCCTCCATGCGGCAGGTGTCGTCATCGGAAGGGAGAACCTCGACCAGTATGTTCCCCTCTATGCAGATCCCAGGACCGGAGCGATATCGACACAGTACACGATGACACAGATCGAGGAGTGCGGACTGGTGAAGATGGACTTCCTGGGCCTCAATACACTCACGCTCATCAAGCACACCGTCGAGCTAATAAGGAAGAGCGTTCCGGATTTCGACATAAACAAGATCGATGAGACCGACAAGAAGACCTTCGACATGCTCGACAGGGGCGACTCGAAATGTGTGTTCCAGTTTGAATCCGACGGAATGGCTAACATCCTCAAGCGCGAGCATCCTACGACGATCGAGGAGCTGGTCGCTCTCAACGCTCTCTACCGCCCGGGCCCGATGCAGTTCATCGACCAGTATATCGACTCAAAGCTCGGCAGGCGTGAGATAGAGTATCCTGATCCGTGTCTCGAGGATGTGCTGAAGGAGACTTACGGAGTCATCGTCTATCAGGAACAGGTCATGAAGGTAGCCCAGATCATCGCAGGATACACACTCGGTCAGGCTGACATCCTCCGAAGGATAATGGGCAAGAAGAAGAAGGACAAGCTGGCTGAGGAGCTGGTCAAGTTCAAAGCGGGAGCTGTGAAGAACGGCTTCACGGAAGAGCATGCCGAGGAGATATTCCATATCCTCGAGCCTTTCGCAGGCTATGGATTCAACAAATCCCATGCTGTCGCGTACTCCGTCGTCGCATACCAGACTGCATTCCTGAAGGCGAACTACCCTGCTGAGTTCCTCGCAGCGAACCTCACCAACGAGATGGGAAACCCCGCGAAATTCAGTGAGTATCTGAACCTTGCACCGAAATACGGGCTGAAGATACTTCCGCCGTCAATAAACAAGTCAGAGAAGCACTTCAATGTCGCAGACGGTGACATCATCTACGGTCTGGCTGGAATAAAGGGTGTGGGTGAAGGACCTGTCGAGGCGATCATCAAGGAAAGGGAAGCTCATGGAGAGTACACCTCATTCATGGATTTCCTGTCCCGTCAGGGTGAAGGTGTCGTCAACTCCAAGATCCTTGAGGCAATGATCAGGGCAGGTGCATTCGATGAGCTCGGAACGGACTCCGCGACGCTTCTCGCAAACCTTGAGGATGCCATAAAGTTCGACAGGGCCGACAAGGAATCAAAAGCTTACGGACAGCTCTCACTCTTCGGTGATGACGAGGAGACGATGAGCGAGTTCCATATGAGACCTGTCGATCCGTTCCCGAAAGCTGAGAAGCTGCAGATGGAGAAGGAGCTCCTTGGATTCTACATCTCAGGTCATCCTCTCGATGAATACGATGACATGATCGCAGCTGCTGTCCGTACCAATCTCAGTGATCCGTCGACGATACAGCTCGGAAAGCCCTGTTCGATCATAGCCATGGTCTCATCGATCAGGCAGGTCGTGACGAAGGAGAAGAAGGAGAAAATGGGAATCTACTCCCTCCAGACAAAGGAAGGAGACACCGATGCGGTGGCATTCCCACAGGTCTATGCCGAGCTGAGGGACAGAGTGCAGGAGGACCAGATCTACGGCTTCCAAGGCTCTTTCAGCAAGAAGGATGCTGATGCGAAGCTCTCATTCAGGATAGACAGCGTGTGCAGACCGGAGGAGCTGAAGGCAGAGGCTGTGAACGCTCTCCACATACAGCTGGGGAAGGAAGGATTCACCGATGATGAGGCGAAGGATCTTGTGAGGACGCTGAAGGAACATGAGGGATACACCAATGTCTATCTCACGATGGCCGGTCATCCGGGGGAGGAACTTCAGGCAGGTCCGTCATGCTTTGTCAGCTATTCACTGAATCTCCTGTCAGAGCTCAGAGACATGAGCATTGTCGAAAAGGTCTGGGTTTCTTAACTTCATAAAAAGGAGAAAACTATGCAGTACTACCTGATGAAGACAGCCCTGTTTCTTGCGAGACTGCTTTCACTATATTCATTCCTCATCTGGGTGAGGATCTTCATCTCATGGATCGTTCCCTACCCCAGACCCGGGTCATTCACATACTATCTTGGACGCATCATCGATCCGTACCTCTCACTCTTCCGTACTGACAAGGCAAGGATCGGAGTCCTGGATTTCTCCCCCATCATAGCTGTGGGAATCCTTGCCGTATTCCAGTCTGTACTCCAGGTCTACGGCGCATACGGCTATCTCACATTCGGATACATACTGGCTGTGGTCATACAGATGATCTGGAGTTACGGGATATCGTTATTCCTCTGGATATCGATATTCTCCCTCATATTCAGCACGATCGCATCATTCTCCCGCAATCCGATGATGTACAACATGGCTGCGAACATGAATGCGATGCCGCCTCTGAAGGAAGCTGTGAGAAGGTGTTTCGGCGCAAGGATAGTCAGGGAATCAACAGTGAACATAATCACGCTGATCATAACTTTCCTGATGCTTTTCGTCGCGAAGAACATCGTCGCCGTCCTGTGCTCGCTGGCACTGAGAATCCCGTTCTGATATGTCTGGTCAGGGAAGGATAACGGATGTCCCCGGAATCGGGAAGAAGAGCGCTGCTGAGCTGGACGTTCTCGGCATCCACACCCTTCTCGACATGGTCAGGTTCCCTCCACGCACATACGACGACAGGAGGGATGAACGGCTTCTCTCCGACACCTCTCCTGAAAACCCGTCGATCGCCTGCAGAATCACGGTCCTGTCCCACTCGCAGTTTCCGTCAAAGCGCTCAGGAATGACGCTGAAGGCAGTCTGTGAGGATGATGAGGGAAGAAGGATAGAACTTCTGTGTTTCAACAGGCCGTTCCTGAAAGACATGCTGAAACTTGGATCATCGTGGTACATAACCTCCTCTGCTGTGGAACGCGGAAGGAACGGAGTGTACTCGACGGCATCATTCGAGCTCAAACGCACGAAGACGGAAGCAGGAATCGGAAGGATCCTGCCTGTATACCCTCTGACCGGAAGCATCACGGAGAAGATGCTCAGGAACGCATCAGCATTCGCTCTTGAGGTTCTGTCTCCGTTTCCAGATGAGCTTCCTGAGGGAATATATCAGAGACTGTCGCTGATGCATCATGACGATGCCTACAGGAAGATACACTACCCGTCTGATGACAATGACATAAAAGAGGCGAGACGGACTCTCGCATTCACGGAGCTCTTCCTGATGGAGCTTTCCGTCCTGAGGGAAAGGAAAGGCGGAGAGAAAAACAGGGGAACAATCACAACTTCAGAGAAGAAACTCATCGCATCCCTTCCTTTCTCTCTGACTGACGACCAGCTGAAGGCGGCCATGGAGATCAGGAGCGACCTTGATTCAGGAACGCCCATGAACAGGCTCCTTCAGGGCGATGTTGGATCGGGAAAGACTCTTGTCGCATGGATCGTGGCTCTGCATGAGATAGCCAAAGGACATCAGGTGGCATTCATGGCTCCGACAGAACTCCTTGCCAGACAGCATGCGGAAGGAGCATCAGCCCTCCTGTCATCCCTCGGCATACGCATTGCCTTCCTCACAGGGAATGTGAAAGGACAGGGAAGAAGGCTTCTTCTGGAATCTCTCAGGAATGGGACGACAGATCTTGTCGTCGGTACGCATGCGCTCTTCTCGGAGGATGTCTCTTTCAGGAACCTCAAGCTCGTCATAATAGATGAGCAGCACAGGTTCGGAGTACAGCAGAGGGAGGCTCTGAAGGCAAAGGGAATGGAGACATCCATCCTGTCGATGACCGCAACCCCCATACCGAGAACACTCGCACTGACCCTCTTCGCTGATCTCGATGTCTCCACACTGCATACGATGCCCTCCGGAAGGATCCCGGTAAGGACATACCTTGTCAGTGACGAGAAGCGTGATGATATGTACAAGTCGATCGCGGTGGAGTTCCAGAGAGGCCATCAGGCATATTTCGTATACCCCAGAATAGATGATGAGGGTGAAAGCAGCCTCAGGGATGTCACACATATGCACGAGGTACTCAGGAACAAGTATCCCGGCATCCCATCTGCTCTCATACACTCGAAGCTTCCTGAGGAGGAGAAGATCAGGATCCTCCATGACTTCAGGGAGAAGAAGATCATGTACCTTGTAGCCACATCGGTTGTGGAGGTCGGGATCGACATTCCCGATGCGACCTGCATGGTCATAGAGCATGCCGACATATTCGGTCTTGCCGCACTTCACCAGCTCAGGGGCAGGGTCGGTAGAAGCACGCTTCCATCATACTGCTTCCTTGTATTCGGAAGGGCCCTATCACAGGAGGCCAAGGCAAGGCTCTCCGTCATGAAAGAGACAAACGACGGCTTCAGGATCGCGGAGAAGGATCTCGAGATCAGAGGACCTGGAGAGATCGCGGGAGACAGGCAGTCAGGCTTCCTGAAGCTGAGATTCGCCTCCCTCACGTCAGACCTCGATCTGATAGAACTGGCAAGAGCCGAGGCAGAGAGGATCGCGAAAGAGGATCCGGGACTTCTGTCGCTGGAGAACGCTCCTGTGAGAAAAGCACTGAAGGAAAAGAACTGAGATGAGAGGAAGGGAGGATTATCTTATATCGGGAAGACCTTTCACGGCTCTTCTCTCCTTCTCTCTTCCAATGATGATTGGAAATCTCTTCCAGCAGTTCTACACCATGGCGGATTCAGTCATAGCAGGAAGATTCATCGGCGAGGGAGCTCTCGCAGCCATCGGAGCGTCTTACGCACTGACATCTGTATTCATCGCAGTCGCGATCGGAGGCGGAAACGGGGCATCGGTCATCACCAGTAACGCATTCGGTGCCGGACGGTGGGATACGATGAAGGACAGCATAAGGACATCCCTCGTCTCCTTTCTCGTCCTCTCCCTGATTCTGGCAGCTGCAGGATACATCGCAGCACCTCTGATGATGAGCCTGCTGAGAACTCCTGAGGACATCATCGGGGATGCTGTCCTCTATCTCAGGATATATTTTCTCGGGCTGCCGTTCCTCTTCATGTACAACATACTCTCCTCTGTCTTCAACTCGCTTGGAAAGTCAACAATACCGCTTCTTCTACTGATCTTCTCATCCATACTGAACATCATTCTGGATATAATCGCGGTGGCTTACATGAGAATGGGAATAGCAGGAGCCGCATGGGCGACACTCATCTCCCAGGCGCTCTCCGCCCTTCTCTCCTTCATGATACTCAGGAGAACTCTGGGAAGAATGAGGGGAAGAACTTCAACGCTGTTCTCACCGGAGCTCTTCAGATCCATGGCTGGTATCGCGCTTCCCTCAATACTGCAGCAGTCGACCATCTCGATCGGAATGATGCTCGTACAGAGCGTCGTGAACGGTTTCGGATCGGAGGTTCTTGCAGGATATTCGGCAGCCATCAGGGTGGACAACATAGTCACAGTCCCGATCAGCGCGATCGGAAACGCCATGAGTCCGTATACTGCACAGAACATAGGAGCCGGAAAGAAGGACAGAGTCATCAGAGGATACCATGTCTCATTCATTCTCGTGCTACTCTTCTGTACAGCGGAATGCTTGATTCTGGAGCTGTTCAATACCGAGATCATCTCCCTTTTCCTTGGAAGCGAGGGAACAGCGGCGGCATATGCCACAGGAGAGGAATACCTTGCATTCCTCGGATGGTTCTACTCCATCCTCGGCTTTGCGATGGCGACCGGAGGCCTTCTCCGTGGAAGCGGTGACATGAAACTCTTCACGACAGCCGCGATAGCCAATCTCTCATTCAGGGTCATCGGATCGGTCCTTCTCGCACCCCGCTTCGGTGTCGAGGTAGTCTGGTATGTTGTCCCTGCAGGCTGGATCATATACTTCACAGCCTGCTACATGGCTTACAGAAGCGGAAGATGGAAAACAAGATGACATATGCTATATTGTCCCTATGCCATTCTTCCTGCAGGGTCTTACGATGGGGCTTGCATATGTTGCCCCGATAGGACTACAGAACATATTCGTCATGAACTCGGCGCTTTCAGAAAGACCCGCAAGGGCTCTGATCACGGCCATCATAGTCATATTCTTCGATGTGACACTCGCACTGGCATGTTTCTTCGGGGCAGGAATGATCATAGAGAATCATATACTGCTGCGTCAGATCATCCTTCTTGCAGGGAGCATCATCGTCATGATGATAGGAATTCATCTCATACTCTCAAAACCTGACGATCCGGAAGTGAACCACAGCAGCAGATCCATTGCAGCGACCATTTCATCTGCCTGCATAGTCACATGGTTCAACCCGCAGGCGATAATCGACGGAACGATGATGCTTGGAGCGTTTCATGCTTCCCTTCCGGAAGAAGGAGTCGTGCCATTCATCACAGGATCCATATGCGCATCCTGTCTTTGGTTCACCTCTCTGACACTGCTCATCTCATTCTTCGGAAGACATCTTTCAGTTAAGGTGCTGAGGATAATCAACATAGTGTGCGGGGCTGTCATCACGGCATACGGAGTGAAACTTCTTACAGATTTCATAGCCTCAGTCTTCAGCTGATGCGCAACATACAGGACGTTCTTATTATCAGAATTCCGGGATTTTAAATAATAAGGAGTTCCTTATTATCAAAAAACAGCATTTTTCAATAATAAGGGGATTGCTTATTATCAGAAAATGGCATTTTCCAATAATAAGGAAGTGGCTTATTATCAGAAAACCGCATATTTCATTATTAACGGTCATCCCTGATGATCATTAATGCAGGAACCGCAGAACACAGAGCAGCTATTCCACATGCGAAGAAGATAGCCTGAACTCCTAGAAAATCTGCAAGTACTCCGAAGAAAAGCGGAGCTGCTGTGTTTGCAATGCTTGTTGACAGGGAATTGATGCTGTAGGCTGCTTCGAAATCATTCTTGCTAACTGATTCCGCAATCATTGTACTTGTGATAGGAACCGTTCCTTTGGTGAAGAATCCGAGAATAATGGCAAGTACAGATATGACAGTCAGAGACGGGGTAAGTGCGAGAACCGCAAGAGAAATGAAAATGCAGATCTCACAGCAGATGAAAAGTCTCTCCTTCCCTATCCTGTCCGTCAGTCTTCCCATTATGACTTTTCCCAGCAGATTACCGACAAAGAATATTGAGGTGAACAATCCGATAAAAGAGACATCGATTCCTCTGAATGTGAGAAGGAATGGAATGAAAATGAACAGCGAAGCGTTTGCGAATGAGTCTATGAAACTTGCTATATTCGACAGGGCAAACCTCCTGCCTTTCAGTATCCGGAAATCCATCTTCCTTCTTCCGGAGGCTGATCCGGCTTCCGGTCTCTCTCCTTTCCTGAATGAGAGCAGAATACACACGGAGAAAAGCGCCAGTGCGACAGCACCATACAGAGAGGCTGTGAACCTCCAGGAAGTAAGGCCGATTATGAAAGTGACAGCAGCTGCAAGTGTGATCTTACCTATATCCCCTGTTGCTGCGAATATTCCCATGTCCTTTCCCAGATCGGCTCCTGATGCTGCTTTTGCCACTGCAGAAAAAGCTACAGGATGAAATATGCCGAAGGCGATGCTTCCGAGGATGAATGAGAGGAACACCGATGCAAGTCCGCCGGAAAAACCTAAAAGAAGGAAGCCCGCCCCATAACATAATACAGCCGTACTGAGTATTCTCACCGCACCGAATCTCGTAGCTGCCATACCTGCAGGAAGAGCAAGGATGATCCCGGCAAAGCTCAGGAGAGAGCCGAGTATGCCGACTATCCCCAGAGACAGACCAAATTCCTCTGAAGCGAACGGCAGGATCAGAGGCATTGCGGCAAGATATCCGTCATTGAAGAGATGCAGTATGGGAAGAAGCATCGAATAATCCCCTTATCCTTTCCTCACATGATGGAAGAAAAACATGAACACATCAACATCATCAGATAGAATGTATCAGGAAGGATACAGAATGGAACATGATTTTTTCCTGACTACAAAGCGTACAGGATTCTCAATCTGGAAAGAAGATGACATCAAGCTTGCAGAGACCCTGTGGGGTAATCCGGAGGTCACCAGATTCATCTGTGCCTCCGGGATATTCACAGATGAGGACATTGCATCCAGATTGGAGACGGAAATCAGCAATGAAAGGATTTACCATGTGCAGTACTGGCCTGTCTTCGAGCTTTCATCCTATGATCTCATCGGCTGCTGTGGATTACGGCCTCATGGCGAGAATGAGTATGAGCTGGGGTTCCATCTCCTTCCCCGTTTCTTGGGACAGGGATATGCGACTGAGACTGCAAAAGCTGTCATAAACTATGCATTCAACTCTCTGAATGCAGAGGCCCTTTTCGCAGGACATCATCCGGAGAACACTGCATCGGCAAAAGTCCTGCAGAAGCTCGGCTTCATATACACAGGAGATGAGTTCTACAAGCCGACAGGGCTCTTCCATCCTTCGTACGAACTGAAGAGGACTTCCGTATCAGACAAATATCTTCCGTAAACCGAATGCATCCGTGAAATCGAAGTGTTTTTCAAACAGACGGGTGCACTGCCCTATAAGCCAGCCGTTCACAAGTGCACAGAAAACCGTCCCAAGCTTCACGCCCTCAAAGTGTCCGAATCCTATGAAGATGAAGGACATCACTATCGCGACCATGCAGCTGCAGCAGTCGTAAACGGTCTTTGTCTTGTTGATGTTCAGATTATATGTTGATGAGATCTCCTTCACGAAAAGCTCATATGCTTCCGGGGAGATATATGTGGTGAAAAGAAGAGACACTCCCACAGCGCAGAATATCATTCCGGAGAGATAGAACCCTGTCCTCGGCATGATCCCCTCTCCCGGGATCAGTCCTACTGCCCTGATCATCAAGTCAAGCACATTGCCATAGATGAAGGCTGTCACGAATGAAAAGAGATACTTTCTCCTGAATCTGCGGAGCACAAGAGCAAGCACAATGATGAGAAAAGCCTGGAAACAGTACTCTGCCATACCGAAGGTAAACCAGCTCAGGGTTGATGATACCTTGAGGTAGATGAGGTATGCAGGTGCGACCACCATTGACATACCGAAATCCGCACGCTCCATCAATGCCGTGCCGAATGCAAGCGCTGTCAGTCCGATGACATATGCCAGTTCCGTATAGAACGGTCTTCTCATGAGAACTCCTTAAATGACGTATGATTACAGAAACGGCAAAAGATGAGGATTATCTGTTGTATGGCAGAAATATAGCATGAATCCGGGAGCAAATCCAACTCTATCAGACTGTGATGATTCTTCATGACTGAAAGAAACTCAGGATTGAAACTTCTCCTAATTATCCAGAAGAAGGGATCTTTGGGATTACGAGACTTTGTATCACCTTTTATATCTGTTGATACGTTTGAACATGCCTGATGATGCAATCGGCGAAATATCCGTAATGGTATCTGGATTCAATAGATATTCTTTCTGTGACCGATTTTAAGCACAGAGATTATAATTCTCGATTCCTGGATTTCGCAGATTACCCTGTAATCCCCAACACGATAGCGCCATAAACCTCGCATATTCTCGACAAGAGCTTTCCCTCTGCTTCTAGGATTTTCAAGAAGAGCAACTTCGTCCATGTAATCAAGAATCCTCTTCTGCATGGTCTTATCAAGTTTCTTGAGTTGTTTTCTCGCCGTTTCGGTATACTCAATCCTCATAGATCAAGCTCTTTCCTGATTTCATCAGAGGAGTAGGTCTTTTCCTTTCCGGCTCTGACTTTCTCGCTTATGTCTATAGCATCATAGATATCCTCTATATCGGAAAGGTAGTCCTCAAGAAGAATATTATAATAAAAACCAGAGCTACGCCTTGTTCTCTTGGCAAGATTGTCGACACGCTCTTTCAGTTCCGGAGTAGTTCTGAATGTTACAGTTGATGTCAATGCCATATCATTCTCCTCTCTGATTAAAATGTAATACATGGTATTCATTTATGTCAAAATGTATTCTATCAAACGGTGAAACACTCCATCCTTCGCTAATGCGTAGAGGATAGAGCTTCCGGCTTCGACACAGAATGCTTCCATGCCCTGAAGTAGATGTCTGTTCCGGACGTATGAAGAAAACAGGGAGCGGCTCCTTGGATTACCGCTCCTCGTTTACTAAGAAAAGGCTTTGTATCACCTTTTGCGTTTGTTTATGTGTTTGAACATGCTTGATGATACAATCGGGCGAAACTTTCAAAGTGGTGGTTAAAATCAGCAAAGGTGGCTGAATTTCAGACTGCTTTATATTCAGCTATGAAGAACTCGCTATTCAGATCCTTTGCCTTCGTTACGATTCTCTCGATATTCTGCATGACGCAGTCGGTATAATATTTCTCTCCACACGGGACACATTTCAGACAAGGGACATTCTTAGTATTCCATGTAAACTTGAAACTGTTCACTCTGCCTGATGGTTTGAAATCATTATACGAAGCCTATCTTTCTCCTCGCAGGCCAAGGACAATCACGCCATTGTCCGCTGTTGTCTTCTGTTTTTCCTATCAGAAGATTTGTTGCTGCGTTTGCGATGTAACCGAGATAACTTCC
>CALXON010000134.1 GCA_944389985.1 uncultured Spirochaetaceae bacterium
AGATGCTGCTTGAGCAGGGAAAACTGCAGTTCGAGGCTTTTACAGGGTATCACTATCCGAAGGGGCTCTGAGGCTCTTTGCTGATCTTACAGATAGCGGAAGCAGGGCGGCTTTCCATATCTTCGCCATATCGATGCAGGTGTCATCAATCAGCACATACCCGGGCTCTTCGGCCTTCATGGCTCTTCCGATGAAAATGCTGCCCTCCGCCATCTCCGCATAGACTTTAATGTTCCTGCCCATGGCAGATGTGATCAGCCTGACCTTCTCCTGATAATACAGTCCGTTCACCATGTCCACAGCAGGTGTCTCAGTGTCCGCCGTGAGGATGAAGCCCGATTCAACCATCGTCCGTCTCAGCACATCATGCGAGTCCTCAAGAATGGCTTTCCTCCTTTCATGATCGAACGGGACCGCACGCTGGAACGGAATCTCCGGAAGTCTCTCAGCCCTCAGAAGTTCCGCTTTTTTCTCAACCTCCCTTAGCTCCCATCCTTCTGTCCTTCCGAGCATGTCAAAGCCGGCGGTCCGGAGTATCTTCCTCCATTCCTCCTCCGTGGAAGGATTCATTATGAAGACATTATCCGAGAGCTTGGACAGTATGTGGATGCTCAGTATCGGGAGTGCGTCCATGACTCTCGCATTCTTGTCATCGGCGTAGATCACCAGCGCCCTGATGCATTTGAGTGAACTGAATGATCCGTACCAGGACGCTATCCTGCTGCCTATCATCTCGGGAATCTGCAGTGAGGTGATTTTCCTGAGTTCCTTCATGATGTCCTTGTCGGTAAGTTCCATCGAGAAGGCAGCCTTGGCAGATGTTCTGGTGATGATCCACTGCTCTGCGATGTCATCCTTGAGCGGCTCTGCGAAAAGGTATAACGGTGCGTCAGGCCTTCCTTCCGCGGTTATGGTGAAATCTGATGAGATGACGGCATTCTCCGCTCTGTTTTCCGTGATGTCAGAGGCATACACAAGTCCGTCATTGCGGTATATGAACGAGAATGTCTCAAGCATTCCGAGATCATCTGAAGCGTCATAGCCAGTCACTCTGGAGATCGTCGCAAGAAGTCCGCTGATATCATTCTCAGGGTAGGATGAAAGGAACTCCAGAAGCTGTATGGTTCTGGAGAATCTCTTCCTCTCATCTTCAGGAAATTCCGGATGGATCATGTATGAGAGCCTGTCAGAAAGGGGCAGGGCCATGAAAGCCTCCGCATTCTCCCTGTCTATGCTGATCCTTCCTCCGTCATGGCGCAGAAGTCCTAGCTCATCCATGGCCCTGACTGTCTGTACCGCAGCTTCAGATACAGCTTCTCTCTCCAGACGTGGAAAGCGGGATGTGAAGAGATCTGATGAGAGATACCTTGAGTAGAGCGCGTGATGGGAGGAGAGCTCTCCTGAAGCTATCAGGGACATCAGCATCGGGAAGAAGGCCGATGGATAGGACTTCCTCATGGAAGGGGATCCCATCAGAGGATATACAGACACGGCTTTCATTCCGGTCTCAGTGACCTTCAGCGAGCCGTCCTTCTTTCTTTCAATGAGAGCTCTGTCGGAAAGGGAGGCCTCCTCTTCATCGGTCAGGAGGCAGTCGCCGTCTGAGAGTGCTATCAGGGTAAGGAGCTTTCCCTCATCCTCCTGCACTCCGCTCGCGATCAGGTCAGAGTATGTCCTCACATACTCCTTTCTCTTTCTGCTTCCATGATCCCTGAATAGAAACAAGCTCTCCATATCATGCCTTTTCAATAGTATAGCTGTATCCCTGCTCGGAGAGGAATTTCTGCCTGTTCTGGGCGAATGTCTCTTCCTCTGTGTACTCGGTTATGAGCGTGTAGAAGTGGCTGTCATGATCTTTCGGTCTGAGTATCCTTCCAAGACGCTGTGCCTCCTCCTGTCTGGAACCGAATGTCCCTGATATCTGGATGGCGACAGATGCGTCGGGAAGATCGATTGCACTGTTCGCGACCTTCGATACGATCAGGACATGGATCTGCTTTGATCTGAAAGCCTCATACAGCTCCTCACGTTTCCTGTTCGGAGTCGTTCCCGTGATGATGGGATAGCCGAACTCCTTCCTGAAAAGCTCAAGCTGTGTCAGATACTGTCCTATGATCAGTATTGAATCATCCGGATGCCGTGCTATTATCGCCTTCGCAGCCTCGATCTTCGCAGGATTCTCCGCTGCTATCCTGTACTTCGCTCCCTTCGCGGCAAGCGCGTATCTGATCTCATCCTCCTCTGAGAACTGAAGCCTTATCTCATGACAGTATGCCGTGGCGATATACCCTGAGGCGGCAAGCTCCGACCATGGTGCATCATAGCGTTTTGGCCCGACAAGGGAGAATACCTCATCCTCCCTGCCGTCCTCCCTTATCAGAGTCGCGGTGAGTCCAAGTCTGTGTATCGCCTGAAGCTCTGCAGTGACACGGAATACAGGAGCCGGAAGCATATGGACCTCGTCGTAGATTATGAAACCCCATCCTCCCTCTCTGAAGAGTGAGAAGCGCGGGTAGGGGCCTTCCTTGTCAGGTCTCCACGTCACTATCTGATAAGTACAGACAGTCACAGGTTTTATCTCCTTCCTTTCCCCTGAATACTCTCCGACCTCATTTTCCGTGAGATATGTCTTTGACAGAAGCTCCCTTATCCACTGATGGACCGCCGTGACATTAGGGCATAGTATGAGCGTCCTCATTCCGAGCTTCGCTGCCGCGAGGATTCCGAGAATGGTCTTTCCAGATCCGCAGGGCAGTACGACCGTTCCGAATCCCGAACCGGCCTTGCCATCTCCGAGGAAGGCGCTCAGAG
>CALXON010000135.1 GCA_944389985.1 uncultured Spirochaetaceae bacterium
AGCCTGAACTCATGCCACTTCCAGTCATTATCCTTCCAGAGCTTCAGTCGTACAGTATATGCTCCATCCTTCTTATCGAGAATGAACATATTTCCTCGATAGAATGCAGGCATCGAACTCCGCTTCCTGTTCAGCCTCGGTTTCTTCCTGGATCTGTCAGATGACTCCCAGGCTGCGAGATTTTTCCTATAGAGGATTACGGCCGCGATAGCTTCGAATATAGCAGCACGCCGAAGATATGATGGGAACTTCTGGAATCTGATGTCGAAGGATGGATAGAGAGCTTTTCTCGATGATGTGGAATGGACCATACGCTCAACAGCAGTCATCGCCTTCTGTGAGGTAAGATCACAGATCTCACTGTAATGCTCATCAGCCACATCAATAAGGAATGAAAGAACTTTCTGATATATATCGATAGTATCGAGGAAGGGCCTGTATTCATCTATGATCCTTGCTTCTCTTGATACCATCAACATCATAATAATGATTATATCATGTAAACTATTATTTGACAATTATAAATCTTAATAGGCCACATCCTAAGACATGGCCTGTTGGATCATTCGATCACTCTGTAAGCCCAAGAAGTATCACCAGCAGCATACTTACGCTTGTAGTCTCTGACTGTATAAGTGTTCAACCCAGCTATTGCCGCAGTCTTCTTGTAGCCATATCCCTGCTCAAAGAGCTCAAGGCATTCCTTACGCTTCTCTGTTGGAACCCAGTGTTTCCGGAGGGACTCTCTATTCTCTTCCATAGTCTGTCTCCCAGAAAAGATTAATAACCTGCTCCGTCAAGATAAAACGGAGCAAGCTGAATAATCAGTTAACCCTGTAGACCTGTATCGCTTGTCCCTTCTGAAGGAACCGAAACGCTAAGTGTAACTGTGGTCACCTGAGAATTATTCTTTCCATACCTGACAAGAACTCTTACAGAATCTGTTTCTCCTGCATCCGGGTTGTTATCAAGTACAGCAAGGTTAGCTGCAGGAACATATACTGGATCAGTACCAGTTGCTGGCTTTGCATATGTAGCTACAATCTCAATATCAGAAGCGGTAAGCTTTGTATTCTTCGAAATAGTAGCGTTCTGCTTCAGGGAACCAGAACCGGCAACATTTGTAATGTAATCTATACCAGCAGCAATCGTTACAGTTTCTGTTTTTGTAGGATCATTTGCATAAATAAGCTTCAGCGACTCTCCTGCACCAAACTTACCAGAGAAAGTCTTGCCATCCTCAATGTAATAATCTCTGTTAAGAACAAGAGCATCACCGATCTTATTATTTGAAGAATCTACAGCATAAACCTCATATGTGTAAGACTCACCATAGTAATGGGTTTTAGCTGTTACATCAAATGCATCTGGATATTTGAACTCAACAACAATATCATCAACTGTCGCTGCAATCTGTCCTGTAATTGTAAGATCCTTTGTTGCTACAAGAGCTGTTATTCCTGTTGTGTAGTCAGCGTTAACAGAATACTGAACAGCTGTAATCTTCTCAGGAGTTTCTACAGGAGCATTCCAGGAAAGAGTTACATTATTCTTTGTTTCTGTTTTTCCATCAGCATACTTCAAAGTCACATCGCCTGTGATTGTACATGTAGAAGAAAGATCTGAATAATCAACAGTAAGATCATCCGCATCAACATTGAGAGTAACCTCTGTAACTGCTATACCCTGATACTCAACAGTCCAAGCGACTTCAAGTCCCGAATATGTTACAGTTCCAAAGTTTGAACCTGCAACAGTGTCCTCACTGCTTGTCGTAAGTTCAACTCCAACATTTGGTGTTGTCGAACCATCTCTGTATGTAATGGTCACAACAGCAGGCACCTTCTGAGATGCGCCAGTTCCAGTATAGACATTAGCAGACGTTACAGTGATATTTGCAATCTCCTTACCATTCTCGGTAGGAATCTCCATTGCCGGCTGCTCACAAGCTGTGAATGCAAAGAGCATCAGAGCTGCAACGAGAATTGCAGAAATAGATTTTTTCATCGTATTCCTCTCCTATTCCTAAATTAATGATGACCTAAATTTACCCCCACCTAGTTCATATTTATCAAGTCTTTTTCTGAAGAATGTTGAAGAATTTGAAAGATTAGGGAGGGTGCTGCTGTTAACCATGGCTATAAAATGCTGATCAGTTATGTTCATTTGTATACGCTATCATGGCATTATACATGCTGACATAATTTGTACTTATGTTTTTATTGACACGTTTATTAGATACTGTTAAATTGCTTGCTGTCATGAATATAGTTAAGAGGATTTACTGCAGGACATTTCAGACTGCGTTCAGGATCGCGATACCTCTCCTTCCGTACAGGAAGCCTGAGATACTTTCATCTCTCAAGGATCTGCCGGCTCTTTTCAATGAGAAAGGAATCAGGTCCGTCCTTCTTGTCACAGACGGTTCCATCAGAGGTCTCGGCATCACGAAACCTCTTGAGGATCTTCTTGCAGAGAAAGGCATCAAGGTCTCTGTGTATGACAAGACTGTAGCCAACCCGACGACAGATAACGTCGAGGAGGCCAGAACAATGTATCTGAATGAAGGCTGTGAGGCCATCATCGGATTCGGCGGAGGATCCTCGATTGATGCTGCAAAAGCAGTTGGTGCCAGGATCGCATACCCAAGAAAGCCTCTGTCGAAGATGGAGGGCATTCTCAAGGTCCTCAGAAGGATTCCTCTTCTCATAGCTGTTCCGACGACAGCCGGAACCGGAAGCGAGACAACACTTGCATCTGTCATTGTCGACAGCAAGACAAGACACAAGTATCCGATAAACAGCTTCCCTCTCATTCCGAGATACGCTGTCCTTGATCCGGAGACAACAAAGAGTCTTCCTGCATCAATAACGGCATCCACAGGTCTTGATGCGCTGACTCATGCCGTCGAGGCTTTCATCGGAAGATCGACGACGAAGGAGACAAGGGAGGAAGCCATTGAGGCGGTATCCCTCATTTTCAGGTTCCTTCCAAGAGCATACAGGAACGGTTCCGACATGGAGGCAAGACGCGGAATGCTCAGAGCTGCATACCTTGCCGGAGCTGCATTCACGAAGTCATATGTCGGGTATGTGCATGCTGTGGCACACTCGCTCGGAGGCAAGTACAACACCCCGCACGGACTTGCGAACGCGGTTCTGCTTCCGTATATCCTTGAATACTACGGAGAGAGCGCTGAGAAGAAGCTTGCAATACTTGCAGATGCTGCCGGAATAACCGGCAACAGCAACAAGGACAAAGCTGAATCATTCATCATCGCAATCAGGAAGATGGAACAGGACATGAAGATACCTGCAGAGCTTCCTGAGATAAAGGATGAGGATATCGAGGAGCTTGCAGCCTATGCTGATAAGGAAGCCAATCCGCTCTACCCGGTTCCGATGCTCATGGACAGGGATGAGCTCAAGATCTTCTACAGAATGGTAGAGTCCAAGAGCCAGAGAAAGAGCGAGACAGCATGAAAAACTACTCAGCCTGTGAAGATATTCAGAGGCTGAGATTGATTACGGATGATTCAGGAGGGACTGCAACAGTCCCTCTTTCATTTCACATATTCACGACGACTTTGATATAGTTGCCGGGGTTCTTCTCGATATCGATTATCGTATCAGGTGCCTCATCGATGGAGATCACCTTTGTAAGGATCGATGGCATATCGATCTTGCCGGTATTGATCATATCAAGGGCTTCGGGGAATTCTCCCGCGCTGGTCCTTGCTCCCCTGACATCGAGCTCCTTCTTCGTGATCGTTCCTGTAGGAATATCCGTATCGGTCTTGGGCCATCCTGTGAAGATGACACGGCCTGCGTTCCTCACGAGATCGAACGAGCTCTTGATGGCAGGAGTGGCTCCGGATGCCTCCATGACGACCTCTGCAAGATTTCCTCCGCAGATCTTCTTCACCTCTGCCGGAAGATCGCACTTTGCAGGGTTCACAGTGTATCTGACTCCAAGTCTCTCCGCTGTCCTGAGTCTATCATCAACCGGATCGGAAAGGATCGGAGTGGCACCGTATGACTGGGCTGCGAGAGCAGCAAGAAGTCCGATCGGTCCGGCTCCTGAGATCACAATATGCTCACCTGCTGTAAGCTTTGCCCTGTGAAGTCCATGCAGAGAGATCGTAAGAGGCTCGGCAAGTGCCGCCATCTCCCAGCTCATGCCCTCAGGTATCAGGATGAGCATGTCCGCAGGATGTGCGAAGTACTCGGACATACCGCCATCGACATGGACACCGAGGACCTTGAGATCATCACAGCAGTTCGTGCGTCCGAGAGAACATGGATAGCAATGTCCACAGTAGAGGTACGGATCACAGACAACCCTGTCTCCGACCTTTATGCCTTTTGGATTGTTCGCTGGAACATAGATAACCTCTCCGGCTATCTCATGTCCGATGATCCTCGGGTATGTGACGAGCTGGTTAGCTCCTCTGTATGCTCCTATATCACTTCCGCAGATACCGGCAGAATGCACTTTCAGTATCGCGAGATCTCCTTCTTCAGGTTCCGGTGTATTGACGACGGCAACCTTCCATGGTTCAGCAAGTCTGACTGCTTTCATAAATTCACCTCCATACTATTTTCGCATCGAAAACGGTGTCTTGATCAATATATAATACCGTATGCGATTCAAAAAGACATCGATCTTCTCTTATGATAAACTTTCCTCATGGACAGAAGACTGATGAAAGCTGCAGCCGTAATCGTGATTATCGTTCTGGTGGCTGCAGTCTATTTCATGAAGAATGAAGAAAGCATCATTCCGATGCAGAACAGCATCGACGAGAACGCGGGAGTACTGCAGAGCGGAAGGGAGAGTCTGGAGATACACTCATTCACCCCTGAGATGATCACATCCTCAGAAGTCCCCATGATAATAGTCATCGGAGAGGACTACTGCCAGCCATGTCTGAGAATGAAACCCGATCTCGAGAAGCTTCACAAAGAACATGAGGACGTCTCCGTACGCTATCTGGATCTTGGAGAGAACAGGGATGCGGCAGCATACTTCCCGCTGAGGGTCACTCCGACAATCGCAATATATGAGGCGGGAGGAACACCTTTCAGCCCTGGAGAGGACTCTGCGCTCCCATACATCCTCTATTCGGACAAGAATACAGGGGAACATGTCATGACAATCCATGAAGGCTATCTCTCACTGTCAGAACTTGAAGCCCTCATAGGAGAACTCACAGATGACTGAGGAAATACTGAGGACACTGGGGACCATCATATCTGAGGGAAGCGGACTGGCTCCCGTGATAGCCCTTGCTGCTGGTGTGATCACGGCACTGACACCATGCTCACTCTCACAGCTTCCTCTTGTTCTGGCCTATGTTGGAGGAGAAGCCTCCCCGAAAAGGGCTTTCAGACTATCTGCGGTGTACTCGGCCGGCCTTGCGATCACATTCACCGCACTGGGAATCGCTGCGGCGCTCATGGGCCATCTGATCGGCAATGCAGGAAAGATCTGGTATCTGATCCTCGGTGTGCTGATGATACTGATGTCACTTCAGATAACAGGCATTTTCAACATCATCCCATCGACGTTCCTCTCGGCCATGAACAGGAAGAGGGGTTACGCAGGCGCACTTATCGCGGGAATACTCGGAGGTGTGTTCTCATCCCCGTGCTCAACTCCTGTGATCATCGTACTGCTCTCACTCATAGCAGCGGAGGGAACTCTGATCAAGGGTGCTCTGTACATGCTCCTCTATGCGCTCGGATCATCATGCCTCGCACTTCTTCTCGGCGCATCTCCATCTCTCATCAGGAAGCTGGGAAGATCTGAGAAGATGCACATGCTGTCAACTGTGCTGAACATCGCACTTGGCATCATAGTCCTCGCGATAGGACTATACATGCTCTACCTGGGATTCTGAATCTCCTCAGGCTCTGCTATCTCATCGAAAGTATCGAGAACAAGCGAGAGAAGGAACTCTATTACAGAGTCATCATCCTTCTCTCCGAGATACTCTCCGAGGCTTTCCTTCCCGCCTTCTCCATACAGGCTGATATGCATGGGGCCATAGAAACCCTTAACGCCGTAATCAGCCTGAAGCTCCTTCAGGGAAGTCCCCATCAGAGGAGCCATGGCCCTCAGATCATCGCACTCCATACCAGCCTCAAAGAGATATCTGCCATCTATATGTGCAGTTGCGGCCAGAGGAACAGCTATCACAGCCGAATCGGAGGAAAGACGCGGCATCCTGTGTATCCTGATCTCCATATTCCCTGCCCTGTAGCGCTTTATGACCGCAGAGCCGGGCATGACTATTGTCTGGTATGAAGCCAGATCCATCTCATCTGAACTGCTAGTGAGTATCATAATCTCTCCAGAAGATTCTCTATTGTTATGTCAGTCGTATCACGGGTTCCCTTATCAAGGAAATCCATGGCTACGGCATCTCCCATTGTCTCGACCTCGTCACTTCTGTCGACAGAGCCATACACGACGCCAATCACATCCTTTACCGTGATCTGATCCAGAGGGCGTGCTGGTACGAATGATGAACGCCTTGTGTTCACAGCCATCACCATCTTCGCATCCTCGAAATCCGAAAGGTAGGAAATGAGCGTGGCTGACGGCACACCGAGTCTCCTCATCAGCTCTCTCAGCGACATCGCTCCATCACCCATCCTGTACTTCTGGGCAATCAGAAGAAGCATGTTCATGGCCTCTGAGAGCTGTACCACAGGTGGTCTCGTATGTCCTATCAGAAGCGTGCGGTCAGGCTTGAACTGATGCACATAGACCATCTCCGCTGAGAACAGGATGATGAACCAGCAGACATAGAGATAGAGAAGCGCGATGAAGAGAGATGCCATTGAGCCGTATATGACGGAGTATGAGACCATCTTCCCCGTAACCGCCTGCAGTATGCTTGTCGTGATGACCAAAGCGACAAGACCTGTCGTCGCTCCTGTGCAGGCCGATCCTGTTCTTATCTTCGCGGAAGGAACTGCCTTGTACAGCAGGAACAGGAAGAGCCATATGCAGAAATATACGATGATGCTTCTCTCAAGGCCGCCTGAGGAGACATGTCCTATCGCTATGCGGGAGAAGATGTTCTTCACCATTGACTGCAGTGCGAATGACGCTGCGATCAGGAATGCTCCGACGATGAGGAATGTCAGGAACGAGGAGAACCTTCTCACAGCCCCTGAACTGGGACGTGTGTGGAAGATCTGGTTTATGGAGACATAGATCTTATCGACAAGAAGAATACCGGTGATGATGAATGAGACAAGTCCGACAACACCCAGCGACATGGCATTCGAGGAGAATGTCGATATATACCCCGCAAGCTGCTCACCGGTATCGATACCGAAGACATCGGTCAGGAGACGCGTAATGAGATCCATGAAAGGCTGAAGCACTCCGAATACCGAAAGAAATGCAACGAGGAACGTAAGGCATGGAATAAGGGCGATAAGTGTTGAATAGACCATGCCTGAGGCTATCATAGTGATGTTGTCACGTCCCATTCCGCGGAATGCGGAGAGCGCGATACGCCAGTATCCGGACCACCATGCTCCTATTCTTCTGAAGATATTACCTTTCATCTGCTCTCCTGAGAATCTCTGTCAGGAATCCCGCCACATCCTCAATGACCTTATCCCTGTCCGTCTCATTGAGTATCTCATGTCTGTCTCCGGAATAGAGTATCATGCGGACATCTTTTATACCGGCTTTCCTGTAGAGACCGGCAACCTTCCGGACCCCCTTACCGTATCCGCCGACAGGATCATCCTCTCCCGAGACTATGAGGATAGGAATATCCTTCCTGATTCCCTTTACAAGTCTGGGATCATTTGCCCTCTCGATACCTTCCAGGAGATCCCGGAAAAACGCGGATGAGCATGTGAAGCCGCAGAGCGGATCGTCCTCATACTTCCTGACCTCGTTCTGATCCTTTGTCAGCCAGCCGAAATTCCCCTCTCCGGGAAAATGCCTGACATAGCTTCCGAATGCCAGAGTGTTCATCATCTCATCAGGCATCCTGCCGCCGTTTTTAGAGGCATTCCGTCTTGCGATGAACCTTCCGGCCTTTCCGATGATCCCCTGTGAGGCTCCCGTTCCCATGATGACCGCGGCCTCGAACGCATTCGAATGCTCCTCAAGGACAGTACGCGCCATGAACGACCCCATTGAATGTCCCATCAGGAAATGAGGCAGATCAGGATGTTCCTGGGATATAAGCTTATCAAGCTCCCATGAATCCTCGCATACAAGGCTCCAGCCGTCATGATCGGAGAACCAGCCCTTCTCATCTTCGGCTTTCGTGCATCCATGTCCTCTGTGATCCTGTGCATAGACGATGAATCCAAGCGAGTTCAGATGCTCTGCGAACTGGTTGTATCTCGCACTGTGCTCAGCCATTCCATGAAGTATATGGAGCGTCGCTCTGGCTCCTTCCGTATTCCAGACCCTGAAAAAAAGGGGATGACCGTCTGAAAGTCTAAGCGTTCTTTCCTCCATAAACTCCTCACTTGCAGCAACTTGTTATTATAGTAGCCACGGAGGGGGATGTTGGCAACATTCCACATTCAGGGCATTATAGCTGTATGCCTGTACTCATCACATCTGACATTCATGGAAGCAGGGATGGAATACTACTCCTGCAGAAGGCGGTATCGGTCTTCAGACCTGAGAAAATAATCTCAGCAGGTGACCAGTGTCCCGTTCCGGGATACGAGGCATTCTTCTCATCAATGGAGATGACAAGGGGAAACTGTGACAGATTTTATGAATACGACAATCTGAGATTCCCGCCGCTCTCACTCTCCACAGAGGCCTGTGGACACAGGATAACGGTCACTCATGGTGACAGGATGTATGAGGATGACTTCAACCTCGCTCCCGGAGATATCTTCATAACAGGACATACACATGTTCCTCACCTTGAAGTGCGGAACGGGATCTACTTCTGCAATCCGGGCTCCTCATCCCGTCCGAGGTCCTCATCAGGACCGACTGCGGCACTGCTCTCAGAAGAGGGCATCTCCATCTTCTCCCTTCTCTCTTCTGAAATCCTCGATAGCCTTTCCTTCTGACGGCTCAGCCTTCTTTCAAGAAGCCCCCTTTCCTTCCTGAAGTATGAGAAGAGCCTCACTGCGGGGACTGCCCTTTCATTGAACTCGGAGACGAATCTGTCAGGAAGGTCCGAAGGTCTATCAGATGAGAACATCGACAGAAGCTCATAGCCTCTTGAAAGCATGTCACGGCCTCTGATGCCGTATGCACGGAATGAAAGCATGTAAGACCTGAGAAGTCCTGGGCAGCCATAGACAGATGACGGAAGTCTTGAGAGCCATGCGACAAGAGCCGGAAACGGTGAATAACCTTCAGAGACAAGATAAAGCGAGTAGACACACTCATAGAGCGCCATAACGGCGGCAGACTCCGCTTTCAGAGCTTTCTCCGGTACATAATCCGAGGCTGATGGAAATACGGGAAATGAGAATGCGGCAGCAATGGCATCCGGAAATGATCCTCTGAGATCAGAGGGAACAGGTCTTCCGTCTCCTGCCTTTATTCCCGTTATGCCTCTTGAGAACTTCCTATCATAGTCCATACCTCTGCCTATCATGTGAATCATCCTGACATATTCATCAACCCTCTCGGATGATGGCCTTCCAGCATGGAAATCAGAGGAGATTCCTGAAAGCACGGCACCGAGGTATGCCGTATCAAGGCCCTCTTCCAGAGCCGCATCAGAGAGTCTCATCACGCTCTCAGGGGAGAACAGACCGAGATTTGTTCCAAGAAACGCTGACTCGCGCCAGGACGGGACTCTTCTCCCGTCAGAGGTCTTTCTCCTGCATGCGACAGTACAGTCCTGACAGGTCTCGGGAAAGATACCGTACTTCTCCGTAATGGCCTTGCCATCAAGAAAGCGTGCACGTGGGTCGAAGCGGTCCGTGTATCCGTTCACAGGAAGCCATCCGAGTCTGAGCGCGCTCCCGATCATGCTTCCGTCCCCTTCCTGCCGAAGGGCCTTCAGAGCCTTAGACCGTCCTCCGCAAAACCCCTCTCTGCCAGGAACAGCACTCTGGCGGAAGCCGGGAAGGGTTATACCCTTGAGATTCTTCCCTCCGAGCTCATACCCGAGTCCGTCAGAAGGGATCTCCCTGCCGTCTGAGATGACAGAGGCATAGTAAACAGAGTTCTCTCCAGCCCTTCCGATTGCGAGATAGACATCTGTGGGACTCTCAGATACAGCACGTCCGAACTCGTCAGCGCTCATGGAGGCATAGACATCAGCAGGTATGAATGCGGCGTACCCTGAGTCCAGAGCGACAGCTGTCAGTCTTGAAGCCCTTCCGGTGATGAGAACGACATCATATCCGAGACGGCGGAGTGAGTACCCCGGAGGCAGATTCGAGAATGCCAGCGCTACGGAAGAAGTCAC
>CALXON010000136.1 GCA_944389985.1 uncultured Spirochaetaceae bacterium
GCAGGAGCTGGACTTGCGACAGCCATCGGCGCACTGATCCAGACATTGATGCTCCTCTCAGGATTCAGGAAGGGCAGATCGGGGCTGAAGGTAGTCAGACCGGAGATGATCCTCTCCAGCTCAGCAAGGATTGTCTCATCCGGTTTCGGTGCAAGCATCCTCGATGTCGCGATAGGTGCGCTCACGATAATCATAAACAAGCAGACGATGAAGTATGGAGGAAAGGATGAGCTTGCGGTGCTTGGAGTCATCATGACGATATCATTTCTCTTACAGCACCTCTATGCGGGTATCGGCCAGGCGGTACAGCCCATCGCATCCACATCCTACGGAGCCGGAAGGAAGGACAGGGTCTGGAGCTCCTTCTCATACCTCTTCTGGTCATCTGTCACGGCAGGTGTGCTCTCACTGGCTGTATGCACCATCTTCCCGTCAGGCATACTCCGTCTGTTCATCGATGTCACGGACAATGTCCTGAGGATAGGTCCGGAGATCGTGATCATATACTCCCTGTCATTCCTGCCTATGGCTGTGAACATCAACCTCATATTCTTCCAGCAGTCCATACTGATAGCACTCCCTGCCCTGCTGTTCTCACTAGCAAGGGGTGTGGTCATCAGTCTACTTCTTCTGTACCTCCTTCCTCTTTTCATGGGCATGGACGGAATACTCTGGGCAATGGTCCTTGCGGAGATCATAACGCTTGCAGCCGCCCTTCCGTACACCCTTAGCATCAGAAGGAAACAGCTGGAAAAGAAGTGAGAAAGTACAGAAACAGAGTAACTGAGTATCGGTCATTGCAGATGATGTGAAAACTTCCTCCTGTCAGCGCATGACAGAAGGAAGAGTATGTATCCTGCCGCTTCAGATCACAGAAGAAAGCATTTCGAGAGCCTGTTCGTGAAGATTTCTGTTTGCACACAGGACATCTTTCTGATGCCTGTTCCACGGATTGCCTCTAAGATCGGAAAAGCATCCCCCGGCATTTCTGACTATTATCGAGGCAGCAGAGAAATCCCACAGGTGAATTCCGGCTTCCACATATATATCAGTACAGCCCTCAGCGATACTGACAGCTGCCAGAGAGGCACAGTTCCATATACGGAGGCTCATGAAATCCATTCCCAATGATGAGAGACCGTCAAGGACTTTTCTCCGTATCTGCATGTCAGATGCGGGAAAGCTTGTCACCACGATCGAGGTAGAAACAGAAGAGGTATCCGAAACATGGATTCTTCTCCCATTGCAGAATGAATCTGAACCCTTCATAGAGTAATACAGCTTGTCTGCAGCAATATCATACACAACTCCGGCCACCACTTCCTGTCCAAATACAAGACCGACACAAATCGCATACTGAGGAATCCCCCTGATGAAATTCGTAGTTCCGTCTATCGGATCGATGACCCAGATATACCTGTTCTCCGGAAGACCTGATAACGCAGCCTCTTCTGACGCCGGGAATGAGCTGACTTCCTCCTCCCCGAAGAAAAGATGATCAGGATATCTTTCCAGAAGGTATTTCCGCAGAAAGTTTTCTGAAAGCCTGTCAACTTCTGTGACAAAATCGCACGGAGATTTATTTGTTATCTTATGTGCATCTTTCAGGTGTGATCTGACAAGGTTTCCAGCCTCCAGAGCAGCAGATTTCGCACTCTCCAAATATTCCGCGAGAATATCCATTACACATCACCTCCGGTCAGGCAGAAGCCTCATCTTCGATATATCAAATGAAATATGCACATTGCTTCCATTCGGTACGATATCATCTGTTCTGGAGAAATCGGTCATATACAGTCTGGTGCCCTGAATATCAAGCTCATACTCAATCATCGAGCCGAAATAGGATCCGTGAACGACCTTTGCAGGAATTCCGCCGTCATTGCAGAAACTTATATCCTCCGGTCTGATAAGGCACACTCCGTCATCAAAATCGGGGGTACACCTGATATCATAGGTCTTACCAAGGACTTCTGCGGACGCAGTTTCATTTCCCCTGATATGAACAGGGTTTTTAGCCTCAACGAAATTGGCCTTACCCATGAAATTCGCCACGAAACTGTTGCAGGGATTGGAGTAGATTTCCTTATTGCTTCCTTGCTGCTCTATCTTTCCGGCGCGCATTATGACAACTCTGTCAGAGATGGCCATTGCCTCTGACTGATCGTGAGTCACATACAGACTGGTTATACCGACTTCCTGCTGGATCTTCCTCAGTTCATCGCGCATGTATTCACGGAGCTTGGCATCGAGATTCGAAAGAGGTTCATCAAACAGAAGCACCTGTGGCTTGGTGACAACAGCTCTTGCCAGAGCGACTCTCTGCTGCTGCCCTCCGGAGATCTGATTCGGCATTCTGTTCGCATATTCCGCAATCTGCATCAGTTCCATTATTTCCTTCACGCGCTTCTTGATCTCATCGGCAGGAACCTTCTTGATTTTCAGTCCATATGCGATGTTCTCATACACATCAAGGTGTGGGAAAAGCGCATAGCTCTGAAACATCATTCCGATATTTCTCTTGTTAGGAGGAAGTGAAGTTATATCTTTTTCTCCCAGAATGATACTGCCACTCGTCGGTACCTCGAATCCTGCCACCATACGGAGCATGGTAGTCTTTCCACAGCCGGAAGGACCAAGCAGAGTGACGAGCTCCCCTGCACTGACTGTAAGATCTATTCCATCTACCGCATAGAAATCCTTATTGCTTCCATAAACAGGAAATGATTTCCTGACATTCTGTATTCTCAGCTCAACACCTGTATTAAGCATTTCTTCTCCTCCTTTTTCCGAATCCCTTGTTGACAAGAAGTTCCAGCACCAGCATTGCGATAAGAACGATTCCCATAAGCAATACACAATATGCAGCTGCAAGTCCCAGCTTGTTGGATTCGATTGCTGACATGATCGAAACAGTAAGCAGATTCCATTTGACTGATACGAGGAAAATTACAGCGCTTACTGAAGTCATTGATCGTACGAATGCATTGAGCAGTCCTGAGAAAAGCGCTGATTTCATTATCGGGAGAGAGATTCTGGTGAATGTTGTGAAATTGTTCGCACCAAGAATCGTCGAAGCTTCCTCAATGCTTTTGTCAACCTGTCTCAGACTGTTTGATCCGGCCTCGACTCCGACAGAAAGGGTCCTGAATACAAGTGTCGCAATGATTATGGCTGCAGTACCTGTGAGCAGGAGCGGAGGAGAATTGAATGACACCACATACCCTATTCCAAGGGCAATGCCTGGAATCGCAAATGGTATCATTGAAGCTATCTCCATCAGTTTGCGCCCGAAGAATTTCTTCCGTACAAGAAGATATGATATTCCCATACCGAGAAGGGCTGTGATAGGCATTGCGATAAGAGACAGGATGAGAGTATCGCCCAACGATTTCTTGCCACTGCCGCTGCTTGCTACAAACTGATAGTTCTTCAATGACAGTGACATATCAACGCCCCATGTCTTGACAAGTGATACCCACAGGACAGTCCCGTAAAAAAGAATTATGACAGCGGTAAGCAGCACACACAGAATGAAGAGCGGATAAACAATATGTTTCTCTGAAATATAATCAACTGCACCGACAGGTTTTCCTGTAATTGTGACAAAGCTTTTCTTCGATACCCAGAACTTCTGGATGAAGAACGCAAGCATGCTCGGTACAAGAATACTCATGGCCATGAATGATCCGGTCCTGAGATTGTACAATCCGGTTATCTGTGTATATGCCGAAACTGAAAGGACAGCATAATCACCGGCGAGGACCTGCGGATTTCCGAAATCGCTCAATGATTTTGCGAAAACGATCAGGAATGCACTCAGTATGGCTGGTAGTGAGAGAGGCAATGTGACTGAGAGAAATGTCTTCAGCCGCCCTGCTCCCAGACTCCTTGCGGCATTCTCAACAGAGCTGTCCATCGATTCCATTACCCCTTTAAGATTCAGATAAGCAAGGGGAAACATCGCGAGAGTCTGAACAACCACAAGACTTGTGAATCCGTAAACGTTGTTGTTTGTTATTCCAAGAATCTGTTTTGATATGATTCCGCTCCTGCCGAACAGAAGGATGACGGCAAGTGAGATTACAAATGGTGGAGACAGAATCGGAAGCATGGCGATTATGTGAAAGAATCTCTTGCCATGCATCGTTGTACGGTTCAAGGAGAAAGCAAATATATATCCGATGATGGTTGACAGCACAGCTACCACCACTCCAAGTCTGATGCTGTTTATCAGTGCTGTACCGATATTTGTTTTCTCAAGAACATACCTGATTGAAGAGAGATCAAAATTACCATCGGTATCTGTCATACAGGTGATCAGCAACCTGACAACCGGATATATGCAGAAAATAATGAGTATCAGGAGCATTGCAATGATTATCAGCAGAAGACCCGGCTGCTGCAGCAACATCTTCAGCTCCCGTCTTTTCTGCAATCGTATTGAGTTCATCATTTCCGACACGGAACACCTCCTTCAATTTTGAATATCTGGCGCATGCGGGAATGCATGCACCAGAACCAGTTAATCAGTTAAGGACGTTGGCCGATGATCTGACCTCGTTCTCGAATCTCTCAAGAAGTCTCACCTTGTTCTGACCAGACCAGATGAAATCATAGTTAAGAAGCTTGATATCATCGAATGGCTTCATTTCAGGATTTACAGCAACATTCTTGTTGAGAGGATAGCGGTAGAACTGCTGAGTACACATCTCCTGAGCCTTCTCGCTGAGCATCCAGTCAATGAAAGCCTTGGCTGCTTCCTGCTCTTCAGCCGGGCCACCCTTGACAAGTGATACACAGCTTATCTCATATCCGGTTCCCTCTGACGGGTATGTGATGACAAGATCATATCCCTCGTTGATTATCGTATGGGCATCAAGATCATAGCAGACAGCGACTGTGGTTTCCTCAAGACCTGCCATTCTGATCGGAGCGGCACCAGCCTTTGTGTACTGGATGATGCTGTCATTGAGCTTCTTCAGATAATCAAAGCCTTCCTCTTCTGAGAAGCACTGAAGAATCGAGGAGAATGCTGTATATGCAGCACCCGATGTTGCAGGGTGTGCCATACATACATTGCCTTTAAGCTCAGGCCTGAGAAGTTCCTCCCAGGATGTAGGAGCCGGGATTCCAAGCTGATCAAGAAGCTTCGTATTCGATGCAAAACATGTCACGACAAGAGAATACGGAGTGTAGATGCCATCCATATTATCCTTATACTCATCGACAATGTATTCCATGTTCGGTGATGTATATTTCTCAATAAGTCCCTTCTCGTATGCACTTACGATGGTATCAACAGAACCTCCCAGAAGAACTGATACCTGAGGATTGGCCTTCTCAGCCTCCATTCTTGTTATACACTCACCGGCACTGAGTCTTACATAATCAACTTCAATACCTGTATCTTTCGTGAACTGATCGAAATAAGCAATTGCCTCCTCTTCCACATTCGCTGTATAGATCGATACATGTTTCTTCTGTTCTACTGTACCATCAGAAGACCCCTTCTCTCCTGATCCGCCAGCAAAAACCATGGACAAGGTAATAATCATAACCAATAAGATCGTGATTGCCTTTTTCATTTGTTTTCCTCCTTTATTTCCAGGCTAAGCCTGAACTTCACACATTCAAATCCTAGCAACGCTCCCTCTGACAACCAGTGTCCCTGAACACAGTCTGCTTTCAACTCTGTTGCCGGAAATGGCTTCCATAAGCATGTCCGCTGTCTGAAGCCCCATTTCATACCTGTTCATCTCAATTGTCGTGAGATTGAAAGCTGATAATGAGGAGAAATCATTATTGCCGACTCCTGCCAGAGAGACATCGTCGGGAACGCTCTTCCCTTCCATGGCCAGGTATTCAATCACACCAGCACAGATGAAATCACTTCCACAGAAAACTGCGGTTGTATCGGGCCATTCCGAAAACAGTTTTCCTGCTGCCTCTATTCCGTTATTTACGGCACTGGGAAGAATACTTGCGGGGATGTCTGAAGATGCAACTCTCTCTTCAAGGTGTTTATCCTTACAGAATGATTTGTATGCTTCCAGCCTGTATATTCCTGCCTCATTGGGCAGTGTGATATGACCAATATTCCGGTGACCACAGGAATATATGTACTCAAGAATTGAATAAGCACCTGCATAGTGGTCAACATCAATAAACGGGATATCACAATCTTCAGGAGGTCTTCTCCTTATTGATATGACAGGGATCTCAAGTGCACGCAAGGCATTTTTTACATCATCGGACCAGCTGTCCGGAGTGATCACCAGCCCGTCAAATCTCATTTCCCTTGCCTTCCGGATGAATGCGAGAATCCCAGCCTCACTCCTGTTAACATTGCCAAGAAACAGCTGATAGCCATACTCTTTCAGCCTTGTCTCGATTCCAAACGTGCTCTGCGCAAAATATGGATCCTTAATATCAGGAACTGTCAATCCTATGGTGCAGGTCGGCCTGTTGGATATATACCTTGCGAAATTATTCGGTACATAGTCCATTTTGCGGACCGTCTCAATCACATGCTTTTTAGTTTCTTCGCTGACATCACTATATCCATTAAGGCATTTTGATACTGTGGAAACTGAAACATTAGCCTCATATGCAATATCCTTGATTGTCAGCCTCATATTTTCTCTCCAATTTCTCTGTATTCAGGCTAGGAGCTCAATCTGGAGCTGTCAAACGAAAACATTTTCGTAAATATCCAGGTCTTTTTCCTTTGCCTGCAAGAAATTCCTGTTTCATGATCAAGAGAGTAAAAACCGGGTACTTCAATCAATGGAAGGAAGATGAAAGATAAGAAAAGAAAGGAAGAGCTGCAGAACATGAATACCACTTGAAACATAGGGCCATTGCGGTTAACATAGCTTCGTTGTTTCAAGGGCGCGTAGCTCAGCGGGAGAGCATTACCTTCACACGGTAGGGGTCAGCAGTTCGATCCTGCTCGCGCCCATAGAATGGAGCGGTATTCATACGGATGCGGCTCCATTATTTTTGACAAAATCTCTGCAGCTCTCCATTCTGACCGCACTTTTATAATAGATTTTTGCATCTGATTGCATTTTTCATTCATGTATTACCCTGTAATACACACAGCAGACAATATGATTCATGGCGCTCATTTATTACGCTGAAGACAATATACATTTGCTTCCGCTCCTTCCCTGCCCTAAACTTATTCCGGAGGAATCATGAAGGTACTTGTGATCGGAGGTGTCGCGGCAGGAGCCAGCGCTGCGGCAAGACTGAGAAGACTTGATGAGGATGCGGAGATCATCATAGCAGAGAGAAGCGGATACATCTCATACGCGAACTGCGGACTGCCTTACTTTGCAGGCGGTGTCATAGAGGACAGGAATGCCCTCACGCTCCAGACGCCTGAGAGTTTCTGGAAGAGATTCAGGATCGATGCGAGAGTCAGTACTGAGGCTCTTAGAATAGACCGGAGGGAGAAGAAGGTGCTTCTCAGGGAACTCCTGACAGGAAAGGAGTACAGGGAGAGCTATGACAAGCTTCTGCTCGCTCCCGGTGCCGAGGCGATAGTCCCGCCATTTCCCGGAATCGAAAGCAAGAGGATCTATCTGATGAAGCACACTGAGGACGCGTTTGCGGTCAGGGAGAAGGTGCTGTTCTCAAAGAGCGCCGTTGTGATCGGAGGAGGATTCATAGGGCTTGAATGTGCGGAGAACTTCAGACATGCCGGGCTGGATGTCACGCTGATCCAGCTTCTGGATCATGTGACGAATCTCTCTCCTGATTTCGCCTCCATCGTCCACAGGGAAATCCGGGAAAACGGTATTGATCTCCGCCTCAGTGAGGGTGTGAAGGCATTCGAGGAGACGGAGGAAGGTATCAGGGTCATCACTGACAAGGGAGAGTATGATGCTGACTTCGCTGTTCTCGCAATCGGCGTGAGGCCGGACTCGAAGCTTGCCAGGGACGCAGGTCTTGAGACTGACAGCCGTGGATCCATCATTGTCTCTGACACGATGGAGACCTCTGACAGCGACATATATGCAGCAGGAGATGCTGTCCTTATCCGTAACCGTGTATCGGGA
>CALXON010000137.1 GCA_944389985.1 uncultured Spirochaetaceae bacterium
TTCTATTTCGGCAGGGTTCCTTTTGTCGCGATATTCACAGACAATCCTGATGTCGCGAAGTATGCATACATGAGAATGATGATTGTCCTTCTTGTCCACTTCCTGATCAGCACATATGAATCAGGAGGAGCTGCCCTCAGAGGTATGGGATACTCCATGACACCTGCAGTCCTCACTGTATTCGGAACATGTGTTCTCCGTCTGCTATGGGCATACACGGTATGCCGTATCTGGCCCAGATTCGAAGTGCTGATGCTTGTCTACCCAATATCCTGGATCATAACAGGCTCATCTGTGCAGATCGCATACTTCTCAATAAGACGTAAAGCCTTCAGAACACATCATGCGATATCCCAGATGGGAAGATGAAACACAACAACAGATCCATGAAAAAGGAAAGAAAACCAAATGGAAACACATCCTGTACCCAAGCCCATAAACAAAAAGGAGAACAGAAGAAAGAAAACTCTCAGAGGAGCTGGAATGCTTTCAGATTATTCTGATCCGGAATTCAGGAAACTGGAAAAAGATGCATGGAAGAAAGCATCTGAGAGGAAATACGGATCAAATTGATCTGTATGAGAATCAGCCTCGCGATCATGGACGCAAGCTACATCCGAAAATCATCACCAGAGTACTTCATAAATCCATAAGGATCATATACCGAGGGCGGACACAACATCATTCAGAGATGGATACTCCGTATCAATCAATATATGAGAAAGATTGAAGCCCTTAACAAAGGACATCATTCTCTCATTGTCCCGGAATGCCATGTCCTTAGTGAAATATGAGTCATCTATGCGCTTCTCCGCGATATCGGCAGAAGCAAGCATCGAAGAGAAATTACGGTCAATGAAATCATGAGTCATCACAAGCCACAGAGTCCTGATTTCCTTCAGATACTCCTTCTGGAAACTGTAAGTCCAGTCGGGAGGAATATAGCAGCCTTCGATTATCAGGCTCTGGTCATTCTCGATGACAGTACGGCAGATCGATGCCGTGACAGGCCACAGGAGTGATACAAGCCTGTCATCATCCTCCGCGGTAAGTTCTGTCATGCCGCTCCGGATCAGTCCCATCTTCAGCCAGTCCTGTGAGAAGAAAGGACTGCCTGTATGCCTCATCAGCTCACGGCTGAAGAATGTCTTTCCTGTATGCGATGCGCCTGAAATGAGAATCACCATGATATAATTATGCCCCTCTCGCAAAGGAAAGGGGCAGGAATCTCAGTCTGAGACCGGAATCAGTATGCAGCGTTGAGCCACTCGATTCCGTCGATCTGCTCTACGAAGTAAGGAGCAGACTGGAATACAGACTCGTGGAATGCTCCATCGTATACAGCTTCCTCAGAATCAGCAGTGAAGTCACCATCTGTATCGAGAGCGAATGCATGAGTGAGCTCCTCGCCCTTGACTGTGAATGTGCTTGTGTCGAATACCTGGATCGAACCATCGGCAAGACCCTGCTCGACTTCTGCGATCTTCTCAGCTGTTCCAGGTGCTGCGATTGCCTCGTTGAGTGGTGTCATCACGACAGCACCATCTGCCATACCCTTGCACCAGTCCTGAGGAATCTCCTCTCCGTTGACATATGCCTTGATGGCCTCATAGAAGTAGATGCCCCAGTCAATTCTTGTCGAGATGAGAGATGCATTAGGAGCGATGGAAGTCATGTCGTTGTTGTATCCAGTGTGGAATACACCGCGTGACTGAGCTGCTGTTGCAGGAGTTGTGTTGTCAGAATGCTGTGAGATCATCACACAACCCTGATCCGCAAGAGCGAGAGCAGCGTCGGACTCAGCTGTAGCATCGGACCATGATCCTACGAATGATACCTTCATCGTGACGGACGGACATACGGATCTTGCGCCGAGGAAGTAAGCTGTGAAACCGGAGATAACCTCTGCGAATGAGTATGCGCCTACATAACCGATGATGGCCTGATCAGGTGTGATCTTTCCCTCGTCGATCATCTGCTGGAGCTTCATACCAGCAACGACACCTGCGATGTATCTGCCTTCATAGATATTTGCGAATGCGTTGTGTGTGTTGTCCCTGCCGTCGAATGCGGAAGCGCAGTTGGTACAGCTGATGAACTCGATTTCAGGATACTCGTCAACGACCTCAAGCATGAACGGCTCGAAACCATAGCTGTTGTTTATGATGATCTGGCATCCTTCCTCAGCAGCCTCGATGTTCGCATCGGTACATGTGGCATCCTCGCCGATGTTGTACTTTGTCACCCATTCCACATTGATGCCGTCAGCCTTGAGCATCTCCGTAGCCTCATCACGACCTCTGATGAAGTTGAAGGTGTAGCCCTGATCATTCTCGTCTCCGATACAGAGAAGACCTACCTTCACTGTATTGCTGTCAGCCGGTGCAGCAGTCTCTGAACTGCCGCTGGCGAAAGCGAATCCGGAAATGAGCATCAGAACGATAAGAACGAACGTGATCTTTTTCATAAGCTCTCCTTTCTCTTTAGATTTGCAGGAACCCTGACTCCCTCAATTAAATCTTAACAGAAGTTTCACATTCCGCAATGAACAAACAATTACACCGTATTCTGCCCAGATTCTACCACAGACAGAAAAGCCTGCCTATTACGGCAGGCCGGAAATCACCTTTCCTCTCTGAAATAATTCACGCCGAGAGAAGCTGGTGGCTGCTTGTCTCGGCTGTTCTTCATGCTTGTGAGAATAAGCACGATGACAGTGACTATATATGGCAGGATCTTGTAGATCTCGGTCGGTATGAAAGGAATGGAGACACGGAGATACATGATCATCATGGCTCCGAAAAGCACAGATCCCCAGATGGCATTGAGAGGTCTCCAGATACAGAAGATGACAAGCGCGACGGCAAGCCAGCCGACTCCGGAAAGTCCTTCATGATTCCATACACACCCCGCTGTAGTCATTATGTAGACCATGCCGCCTATCGCGGAGATTCCTCCTCCCACTGTCGTAGCAATATACTTGTACGCCGTTATGTTTATACCCGCCGCATCCGATGTGGCAGGAGACTCTCCTACTGCAGTGAGATACAGTCCGTATCTGGTCTTCTTCAGGAAGACATACATCACGACTGCAAGGAGTATGGCAAGGTAGAAGAAGACCGTATGGGAGAAGAGGACTCTTCCAATGACAGGAATCCCAACTATGAAATCAGGGAATATCGTGGCGGAGAACGCATCTTTCAGATCGTTGCTGAGAGCGACGTATCCATTCTCGCTCACCCTCATGTACTCACCTACGAACTGCCCTATTCCGGTTCCGAAGATCGAGAGCGCAAGACCTGTTACATTCTGGTTCGCCCTGAGGGTTATGACGATGAAGCTGTATATGGCTGAGGCCGCCATTCCTGCAGCGAATGCCGCAAGGATTGCGATGACGATAGCGACAGGACCGCTTGCGGCAGCTCCTGCGGCTTTCTCATAGTAGAAGGCACCGGCAAGGCCGAATGCTCCGCCCATGTACATGATTCCCTCAACTCCGAGATTGAGATTTCCGGACTTCTCCGTAAGGATCTCTCCGAGTGTTCCATACATCAGAACAGTACCGAAAGTGACTGCAGCTACTATTAAAGCGATAAGTGTCGTCATGCCTTCACCTCCTTTCTGCCACGGAAGATCAGTCTGTAGTTGATGAAGAACTCAGAGCTGAGCATGCAGAAGAGAAGTATTCCCGTGATGATATCCGCAATGGATGCGGGAACCTGCATCTTCGTCTGCAGGGTGTTGGCTCCTTTCTCAAGGATACCGAGCATCATGGATATCGCAATCATGGCGAATGAGTTGAGCTGTGAGAGCCAGGCGACGGTGATGGATGTGAAACCTACCCCGTTCGCGACTCCTTTATAGAGCGTGAAGTTCGCACCCGATACGATGATGAACCCCACTATTCCGCTTATCGCGCCGGAAATGAACATCGTGCGCATGATGATCCAGCCTACATTCATTCCCGCGTAGCGTGCGGTATTCACGGAATCTCCTATTACCGCTATCTCATACCCCTGCTTCGTCTTGTTCATGTAAATGTACATCAGGAGCACGAGCACAAGCACGATTATCCAGCCGCAGTGCACTCCAAGCACTGTCGGAAGGCGTGCGGCCTTGTCAAACATCGGAATGAGCTGGGAGCCCTTCCTGCCTTCCCATGGTCCGCCCTGCAGCCATGCGACTATGCCGATGGCTATATAGTTCATCATGAGAGTGAAGAGCGTCTCATTCGTATTCCATTTCGCCTTGAAGAATGCAGGAATGAGCGCCCAGAGTCCTCCTGCGATGGCTGCGGTGAGGAACATTATGATAAGGAGTGGAACATGGGGCACCTTGTCTACCCAGAACAGAGCGAAATAGGTTGCGACCATAGCTCCCATGGTTATCTGTCCCTCAGCTCCGATGTTCCAGAAGCGCATCTTGAAACATGGAGCGATAGCAAGAGCACACCCGAGAAGAGGAACGGCTATCTTTATCGTCTGCCTGACATATATTGGCCTTGAGAGAGAGCCCTGGATGATCACTCCGTATGCCGATACAGGATTGTTTCCCGTCAGTATGATCGGTATACAGCCGAGAATCAGCGCAATTATGATCGAACTGATCCTTATAAGCCATATCTTCCGGGGAGCCATCTCCGCACGTTTTGCAAGTCTTACGAAAGGAGTCTTTGTTTCCGTGCCCATCACTCTGCCCCCTTTGTGCTGAACTGTGTCATCATCAGTCCGATCTCTTCCTTTGTGGTCGTTCTCGCATCGGCTATTCCCGCAACCTGTCCGCCGCAGAGAACTAGGATCCTGTCCGCAAGCTCCAGAAGCACGTCCAGATCCTCTCCGACATAGACCACCGCGACTCCCTTCATCTTCTGTTCAGTCAGGAGGTTGTAAATCGTATATGAGGTGTTTATATCGAGACCACGGACTGCGTATGCTGTCATCAGCACTTCCGGCTGACTCGATATCTCACGTCCTACAAGAACTTTCTGGACATTTCCGCCGGAGAGTCTTCTGACAGGATAATCTACTCCTGGGGTAACGACCTCAAGCTCCTCAAGAACCCTGTTTGCAAGCTCCTCAGGTGGCTTCTTCCTCAGAAGAGCACCCTTACCATTCCTCCAGGAACGCAGCATCATATTGCCGGTCATTCCCATTGACCCGACAAGTCCCATGCCGAGCCTGTCCTCAGGAACGAACGCCATGCCGACTCCTGTCTGCCTGATCTTCATAGGAGTCTTTCCGACAAGTTCTACCTCATTTCCTTCTTTGTTTATGAACCTTATGCTGCCCTGCTTCACCGGATAGAGACCTGTGATGGCCTCCAGAAGTTCCTTCTGTCCCGATCCGGATATTCCCGCAACCCCGAGAATCTCTCCGGTGTTCGCAATGAACGATACGGAATCAAGCTTCTTGACCCCTTCCTCATCTATACAGGTAAGGTTCTCCACGATGAGCTTCTTCTGCGGATTGTCGTAACGGGGTCTGTCAATATTCAGCGTGACCGCATGTCCGACCATCATGTCGGTGAGAGCCTGGGGATTCGTCTCCGATGTCTTTACGGTACCGATGTACTTTCCTTTCCGGAGAACGGCGACCTTGTCTGACACTTCCATGACCTCATGAAGCTTGTGGGTGATGATGACGATGGCCTTACCGTCCGCTTTCATGTTCCTGAGAACGGTGAAGAGCTTCTGTGTCTCCTGAGGGGTGAGAACGGCTGTCGGCTCATCGAGTATGAGGATGTCGGCACCACGGTACAGAACCTTGACGATCTCCACAGTCTGCTTCTGTGACACGGACATGTCATAGACCTTCTGGGACGGATCAACATCAAAGCCGTACTTCCTGCAGATATCACGGACCTTCTCGGAGGTTTTGGAGAGATCCATCTTCTCCTCATCAAGACCGAGGATTATGTTCTCAGCTGCAGTGAAGACCTCTATCAGCTTATAGTGCTGATGGATCATGCCTATACCGTGTTCGAAAGCCTCTTTCGGTGACCTGATGTAGACACGCTCGCCATTGCAGTATATCTCACCGTCATCCGGCTGATAGATTCCTGAAAGCATGTTCATCAGTGTGGTCTTGCCGCTTCCGTTCTCGCCGAGGAGTGCGAGAATCTCGCCGCGGTTTATCTTCAGATCTATGGAATCATTCGCCACGACCTGCCCGAACCGCTTGGTAATGCCTCTCATATCGATTGCGTAATTGTTTTCCAAAGCCTTACCTCTCAGACTCATATTACCATAAGATGATAAAGCTGAAAAACAAACAAACGCACCGGCAACCGGTTAATTCAGAAAATAATCCGGACAGAAAAGGAGCATCAGCAGGACTTTCCATCCCCGCCGGTGCTCCCTGAAAGGCTTTTATTCTCCTGCTACCTCTATGACGGATTTGACGATGTTCACCTTGTCACTGACACTTCTCTCCATCGCTTCCTGGATCTCATCGAGAGTGAATCTGTTCGTGACGACATCCCTGAGGTTTATCTTGCCTGCCGCCACTGCAGCTATGGCCATCGGATAGATATGTCTGTATCTGAATACCGTACGGAAGGTTATCTCCTTGTTGAGCGCCACACTCATGTCCAGCGTAACCTTTCCGCTCTTGCTGTATCCGACACATACGATAGTCCCGCCGGGCTTGACCATCCTTATTGCCTGATTGACCGTGACGTCAGCTCCTGCTGTGTCTATGGCAAGATCAACACCATAACCACCGGCAAGAGCCATTATCCTCTCTATGGCATCCTCATGAGCGCTGTTCACGACAGCAGTCGCACCGAGCTCAAGAGCTTTCTCCAGTCTCTTCTCCACGACATCAACCACATACACATCGGTGACGCCCTCTGCCTTCAGTGCCAGCATACACATAAGTCCGATGCATCCTGCTCCGAAGACCACGGCCTTCTGCCCGATATGAGCCATGCCCTGGTTGGCTGCATGGAAACCGACAGCGAGAGGCTCGATGAGAGCACCTTCCATCAGGGACACATTGTCGGGAAGACGGAAGCACATATCCGCATCATAGGCGACATACTCCTGGAACACACCGTCAACGGGAGGTGTTGCGAAGAACTGCACATCCGGACAGAGATTGTACCTTCCGGTCCTGCAGAACTCACAGTGTCCGCAGGTCGTCCCCGGCTCCATCGCCACCCTGTCTCCTACCCTGAGGTTCTTCACATCCTTACCTGCAGCGACAACCGTACCTGCAGCTTCATGCCCAAGCACGAATGGAGGATGCACCACGAAATCTCCGATGGCTCCTGTCTCGAAGTAATGCACATCACTGCCGCAGATTCCTACATATCCGACTTTGACAAGGACCTCATTGTCCCGCAGCTCTGGTACGGGCCTCTCCTCGATCTCTATTCTGCCTATGGCCTTCATCACGGCCACCTTCATCATCTTGTCCATTAACAACCTCCTTCCTTCATTCTCTCACAAAAGTCCCAGTAAATGATCACGAAGCTCAGAATATGTTCCGACCTCAATATCTGATGCGGATGTGTCGAGCTTTATGCTCGCAGCCTTGAAACCTACTGTGTAAAGTCCGGCGGCCTTGGCTGCCGTCACACCAGCAGGAGAATCCTCCACAGCAATACAGTCCTCCGCAGAGAACCCTGAGAAACGTATTCCTTTCAGATATGGGTCAGGAGCAGGCTTGCTGCTCGAAACCATGTCTCCTGTGACGATGAAATCAAAACAGCCTGTCATATGAAGACGGTTCAAGGCGGAAAGTATGAATTTCGCTCCTGTCGATGAGACCAGACCGACAGTGAAACCGGCACTGGACAGGCTCTCAATACACTCCACTGCTCCGTCAATCGGCTTTATTCCCTCATAATCAACATAGAAATTGTCATAACGGGAGTATTTCGACAGGTAGTCATCAACGGCAATGGAGAGCCCGTACTTCTCATTCATATAGGCCACGGTTCTCGCAGTATTGTATCCGATGACATGAAGGGCATCCTCCTCTGAGATCTCTGTCCCGTAGTTCTCCCTGATCACTCTGATGAGAAGATCCTTGGCATAGAGCTCGCTGTCCACTATCACTCCATCGAAATCGAACATTACACACTTTTTCACGGTGACCTCCGTCAGATTATCTCAACATACTGCACACCAGAAATCTTCTTGATGTTGCTTATGAGCTTCAGCCTTTCTTCCTTTGGCTGGGTTTTGACCATTATATATATAAGAAAGCCTTCATCTCCACTATTGTGGAAGGTATCGAAGTCCATGATCTTGTAATCACCGTAGCATTTCATCTTGTCGAAGAACTCAGCCATGTCTATGGCTTTGTTGAAGACAATCATTATCTGTATTCTCCGGGATGTTGAGAAATATGTGGATTCGATCTTTCCAAGCAGATAGAGGATACAGAGTATCGCAATGCCTACAAGCACCGCCCCTGTGATGAATCCGGCTCCCACACAGAGTCCTATGCATGCGGACACCCAGAGACCGGCTGCTGTGGTCAGTCCCTTTATCTGATGATATCCATTGAAAATGATCGTTCCGGCACCGAGAAAACCTATTCCGCTTATGACCTGCGCTCCAAGTCTGGAAGGATCTGTTCCGCCCATGTACTTCTGGATATATATTCCGAGCATGCTCACAAGAGTCGCTCCCAGAGAGACGAGCATGTAGGTCCGTGCACCAGCGGGCCGACGCTTCTGGGTCCGCTCAAGACCCAGAAGCCCGCTGAGAAGCGCTGAGATAAGGACTTTCAGGACAACGACATCGATTGTGAGACCTGAAAAATACTGATTTATGACAGCGCAGTAATGTTCCATATACGACTATCCCTTTATTCCGGAACCAACAAACGCATCAATGATGTTCTTCTGGATGAATCCGTAAATGATCATCATAGGAAGAGAAGCCAGTGTTGCTGTTGCCATGAATGGTCCCCATCTGTTTCCGGTCTCATGATCAAGGAACTGCTGCAGTCCTATCGTGAGAGTCTGGTGCTCAGATGATGAGAGTACGAGCAATGGCCAGAAATACTGGTTCCATCCGTCGATGAGACAGAGTATGAACATCGAGAGTATCGCACCCTGACAGATACGGAACACGACCTTACGGAAGATCCAGAACGAGTTCGCACCTTCAACCTCCGCAGCCTCGAAGAAAGCCTTTGGAATGCCGCTCACATGCTGCCTGATGAAGAAGAACGTCGACGCATTCGCGATATTCGGGATGATCACGGCCGCCGGTGTGTTGAGAATACCCATACGGCTTGTCAGGATGTAGTTCGGGATCATGGTGACCTGGAAAGGTATGACCATGGTCGCGATGAGCATGTAGAAGATGAATGCGTTGAACCGTGTCTTGTAGTAAGTGAGCGCGAACGCCGCAAGCATGGATACGATGATCTGGGTCACAGCTATTCCAAGCGTTGTCACGATACTGTTGTAGAACCAGTTCAGCAGGTCATACTCCTCGATGACCGTCCTGAAGTTGTCCAGAGTCGGCACATGCGGTATCAGGTAAATATCGCGGGTGAAGAGCTCATTCGGCAGCTTGAATGCAGAAGATATCATCCAGAAGATCGGGAAGATATTCAGAATGACAAGTATGAACAGGAATATGTGCAGGATTGACTGCTTGCCTCTTCTTGAAATATTAATCGTCATAGTGCCACAATCCTCCCGCGATCTTGATAAGACTTGCCGTGATTATCAGGAAGAATATCGAAGTGAATATTGCCGTTGAGCTCGCCAGTCCGATATTGAAATACTCAAATGCGAATACATAGATGATATGTGACAGGTTCGTCGTCGCATCCGATGGTCCGCCCGATGTGAGTATGTTGATCGGAGTGAACGCCCTCTCAGCAGCGAATATCACGGAAGTTATCAGGATGTATATCGTCGTCGGCCACAGCAAAGGCCATTTGATCTTCCAGAACACCTGCCATCCGTTTGCTCCTTCTATCGTCGCAGCCTCTATATACTCCTTGTTGATGCAGAGAAGTCCTGCGATGAAGAGGATCATATTCGTTCCGATATGCTTCCAGCCTGACACGAGTATTATGGAAAACATTGCAGTCTTCTTGTCACTCAGCCATGCGAATCCCTCATGCCCGAACAGCTCAAGAATATTGTTCAGAACTCCGAACTGGGGATTGAACATCCACATCCATACGAGACAGATGATTGAGAATGCAAGGATCGAAGGCAGGAAGAGAAGCGCCTTGTAGAAATTCTGGAACCTTGAACTTCTGATGTTTGACAGCATCAGGGCAAAAAGCAGCGGAAGCACCATGAAGAAAGGAAACAGTCCTATCATGTAGAGGAATGTGTTCACAGTGGCTTTCTGGAACGCTTCCCTGCCCATCATCTCCACGAAATTGTTCAGACCGTTCCACTTCATGCTTCCAACAAAGTTCCATTTGAAGAAACTCAGTATCAGCGAATAGAGTATCGGCCAGAACTTATACAGAATGAACGTGACAAGAGCCGGCAGCAGATAGATGAAGAACATAGTAGTCTTGCGTCGCTGAGCCCGCCTTGCGTATATCGATCTGTTCTCGACTTTTACAACCATAGATATCTCCTGTGATCAGTCAAAAAGCGAAGAGAGCTCTCTGATCTTGCTGAATGGATCGTCTCCCCCGAAAACCTCCAGAACGAACTGGGCTGTGTAGCCCTTCTTCCTCATATAATCATGGACTTCCGGCCAGTCGATGACACCATCTGTCGGAACATTGTGAAGATCATTCTTCCCATCATTGTTGTGGATGTGCATTGTCACGATGTCCGGCATGGCGGCATCGATCTCATCATGCATCTCGACTCCTGAAAGAACGACATGTCCTATATCCAGGCAGTATTTCAGTCCGGGTATGTCACCATAGAGCTTCTTCTGATTCTGCAGTGTGCATACGATCTCGTCCTCAGCCCCCGATGGCGGTATGTTCTCAAGAGCGATCGTGACTCCGAGCTCGCGTCCATATTCACAGAGATCCGCAAACACATCCTTCACGATGTTCACTTCCGAATTCTTGTAGTTGTATTCTCCCCTGTCCAGTCCATGCATGACCATGATCGGGACTTCAAACTCAGAACAGTCCTCGATTGTCCTGTGCCACAGGTTCACCCTGTAAGAAAGGAACTCGCGGCTGTTCTTGAACACAGGCTTGAACCTTCTGAACGGGGCATGCACTGAATGGACAGAAAGCCCGTACTCTTTGAGCCAGCTCTTTATATCCGAGCGGCTTATCTCTGCTCTGGGATCAAAATGGACAGAATCACCCCAGAGTTCCACATAATCAAATCCATTCTCCTTGGTACATTTCAGTATCTCCCTGAAATCAGAGAACTCACCGATCCACGAAGAGAGAGCATATTCATTCCTATCTGTATAGATTCCAGACATAAATCCTCCTTTTTCAAATGCTGTGCACCCCTGATGGAATGCACAGCATACTTATCAGTGTTCAGTTCATGAAACCGTCTGTCAGAGCATCTTGTTGTAAGCTTCAACAGCCTTGTCGAATGCAGGTCCGACCTCGACTCCGTTGAAGAGACAGTCAGTTCTCACGTTGTAGTAGAGTCTGTCGATCTCCATTCCGGTTGATCCGCCTGGCCAGCAGAGCCATGGAACAGCGTACGGAACGCTTTCATATGCAGCTTCCTGTCCCGGAGTGATAGGAACTTCATCTGTTGTAACGGAAAGGTATCCGGTCTTTGTGAAGATCTCCATGGCCTCTGCGGAAAGAGCATACTCGATGAACTTCCATACAGCTTCCTGAGCTCTCTTATCCTTGCTGAAGTTGAAGATACCGGCGCCTCCGGCAGGAAGAGCTCTCTGCTTTCCTGTGAATGCAGGATTCATCGCGACCTGAAGCTCGAAGTTGGCACCGGCTGCGATGCTGGAGAGCTTCATACATGATCCGCAGTAGAATGCCATCTCGCCTGCGATGAAGTCTGCGAAGAGCTCATTGTCAGTACATACAGGAATCAGTCCTTCGCTGTAGAGCTTCTGCCACATCTCTATGGCCTCGACAGCCTCAGGATTGTTGAAGGCAACCTTCGTGTTGTCATCATTGAGGAGTTTTCCTCCATTGGAGAAGATGAGAGTGAGATCAGGCCATGTATCAAGCATCTGCATACCGATCGTGTACTTGTCGGTCTTTTCCTTGATCACCGCTCCTACCTCGAAAACCTCATCCCATGTGTCAGGAATATCATCTTCTGAAAGACCTGCTTCCCTGAGGATGTCCATATTCACGAACATGACCATGTTGGACATACAGAACGGTACACATACCATCTCTCCGTCGACCTTTCCAAGATTGAGGATTGCCGGATCAAACTTCTGTGTCAGCGCCTCATAAGCCTCTGCTGACGGAGCAATATCATCAATATGGTTCGGCTTGAGCTCTGTAGCGATATAATTCATGAGATTGAATCCGCCCATGAGCACATCTGGAGGATTGTTTCCTGCGGCGAGGTCTGCAATCATCTGCTGAAGAAGATCGATATATTCACCGGGTTTTGCAGTCACTTCAATCTTTATGTCAGGATTAGCCGCTTCGAAATTGTCCACGATCTCATTAAGACGTGCTTCGCTGTCTCCTGACCACCTGTGCCATACCTGAAGAGTGATCGGTCCAGATTCCTTTTCTGAACTTCCTCCTGCGAATACAGAAGACAGAGCAAGCATCATGCAAAGTGATAATACCAGAATCCGTTTCATTGTTTTCTCCTTTTGTACTTTAATTTTAGGGTCAAAAGGAGAAATCCCTGTGTCACAATCCTGTCATGGTTTATCACATAAATCTGTGACAATTGTCACACCACAGGAAGCTCAACCAGAAGAGAAAAGCCCTCCTGGACAGGAGGAAATTCCATGCGGCCATTCCATTTTGTGACGAATTCATATATTCCGGACAGGCCTATTCCGAACTTGACCTCCCCGTTCTCGGCTTTGAGGCCATCATTGCTCACCGATATCGAGATGAGATCACTGGTCTTCCAGCATATGATGGAGACATTCTCCGCATTTCCGTGCT
>CALXON010000138.1 GCA_944389985.1 uncultured Spirochaetaceae bacterium
CTCTATTATGAGAACATTCCTCACTTCCTCAGTGATGAAGCCTTCTTCCGTGCCTTTCCCGATCATCTCTATGAATGGATCCCAGTAACCTCCGGCATTGTAGAGGGCAATGTTCTTGCTGTGGTAACCCAGCTGCCTCCATGTATAGATCTCTGCAAGCTCCTCTATCGTTCCTATGCCTCCGGGGGCTGCGATGAAGGCATCCGAGAGCGAGTACATCCGCTCCTTCCTCTCATGCATGCCGGGAACGATGATGAGCTCTGTCTCGACAGCCTTCAGTTTCACCTTGTCGTTGTTCATGGCTTCAGGAAGGACTCCGATGACTTTGCTTCCATGGCTTCCTGCCGATTCGGCTATGACACCCATCAGACCCTTGTAGCCACCGCCATAGACAAGACTGATCCCCCTCCTGCCGATTGCGTCCCCGAGTCTTTCCGCCGCTTTCCTGTATGTGTCTCCATGTCCGAAAGACGACCCTGAGAATACCGCGATACTCTTTATCTTACCCATGCCTGTCATTATATGATGAAGAGAGTTTGTGAGAAAATCTCTAACTTTCTTGCCTGCTGCCGCGATAGGGCGTACAATTACAGCATTGGAGACTTGCTTATGAAACTTAGAAAATTCTTGCTGATACTTGCTGTTCTTGTTACGGGCATGGTATCACTTGCCGCAGCGGGCATGACCGTCGAGTGGGAATGGCTTCTGGACGATCCTGAGGTTACGGCTTACCGCTATCAGCTGGGAGGTGAGGCTCCTGATGGATGGACAGTAGTGTCTGCTTACACAGATACATATAAGGTCACAGGTCTTGATCCGTACCAGGATTACACTCTCTATCTGCAGCGTACATACGATGGAGAGAACTGGTCTCCGTCAGCTTCCTCCACAGCATATGCCCTTCTCTCAGAAGGTGAGGAGGTCACTCTTCCTGAGGAGCCTCAGACAGAGGAGGCCGCCGCTTCTGTGGAGCCTGTAGCTGAGAGTGTGGTTGAAGAAGAGACTGTGTCCGTTCCTGAGGTCGATACATACACCTACTCATATGATGGATATGATCTTACAATCGTGATCGGAGACGGCTATGCTGATCTTCTCTATCCGTCTGTCGTGACAGATGAGGATGCCGCAGGATTCTTCGCATATGAGATGGAGAAGTACGGATCATCTGTCGAGGGCATCACATACAGCTTCATCGACGGAGGCGCAAGACTCACACTCCCGTCTTCAATAGACAGAGAGACTGCGAAGGCGAACGCTCCTGTCATCTATGAGGATATTGTCGAGTACATAACGACTCCGGCCCCGGCTGCTGTACAGGCAGAGGAGCCTGCTCCTGCAGCTGAGACTCCGGCATCAGAGCCTGTGCTTCCGGCAGCTCTTCCCGCACCTGTGGTTGCTGAGAAGGACTCTCCGTTCGCATTCTCGCTCCTCTTCAGGTTCGGAGCAGGTTCGAGATTCACCGATCAGTTCAGCTTCTCCGTTCCTGCCGCACAGTTTGGAATCGGTCTTGATTTCAAGAACATCATCCCGGTCGGAGATCATTTCGGATTCGGTCTGAGATCGGACATCACGATTGACTTCCTGCCAAAGGGAGGCGAGTGGAACCTCAAGGACAATCTTGAGTACTTCAACGTGCTCAACTATGTGCAGGCCTCGTCGATCGATCTCAAGATCACGGCCGACATCACAGGAGGTCCCGCAGACTTCTATCTTGGCGGTGGTGTGGGATACTCGATCACCAATCCTGCCAACGATACGGACAATGCGTATTTCAACAGCATCCATACGCTCAGCCCTGTCAATCTCGGCACGACGTTCAATACCGCATGGTTCGCCTCAGGCGTGCTTGGTATAAGGTTCTACTGCTGCGATCTCTTCTCGATCGGAGTGGAGGCCCACTACCGCTACTACATGCCTTCGGGAGAGCATTACGGATCAGCCGATCTTGTCTTCGGTTTCACGTTCTGATTCCCGGCATGTTCCCAGGCCCTGTCCAATACGGATGGGGCTTTCTTTTTTCAGAAGATTCAGACATTTCCTGATGAAAAATAAAGTATACTACTGAATAAAAAGGAAACTCTTATGGACGATCGAATAAGGAAAGAAATATCCGATGGTCAGTGTGTCATCGGCATTGAGTTCGGATCAACACGCATCAAGGCTGTGATGATAGATTCCCAGCGAAATCCCATAGCATCGGGTGCATATGACTGGGAGAACAAGAACATAGATGGTGTCTGGACCTATGACATAGAGGATATAAAGGCCGGGCTCAGAGCCTCATACAGAGATCTCAAGGAAGATGTCAGGAAAAAGTACGGCATAACGTTGAAGCGCATCAGGGCAATGGGCGTCTCTGCGATGATGCACGGCTATATGGCATTTGACAAGGACGGGAACCTCCTCACGCCGTTCAGGACGTGGAGGAACAATATAACGGAGAAGGAGTCGGAAGAGCTTACAGAGCTTTTTGGCTATCCGATAGCACAGCGCTGGACCGTGAGCCATCTTCTCAAGGACATAAAGGAGAAGAAGGACTATCTTCCCCGCCTGAGCCATGTGAGCACGCTTGCAAGCTATGTGAACAGGCTTCTCTCAGGCGAGAAGGTCATAGGCGTCGGTGATGCATCTGGAATGTTCCCGATAGATACTGAGACAAAGGACTATATGGCAGAATCTGCAGAGCTCTTTGACAGCAAATATGCTTCCTCCTACCCATGGAAGATCCGGGAGATATTCCCCAAAGTACTTTCAGCAGGAGAGGTCGCAGGCTATATGACTCAGGAGGGAGCAGCCCTCCTTGATGAGGACGGGGATCTTGAGCCTGGATGCGCGCTCTGTCCTCCGGAAGGAGATGCCGGAACGGGAATGATGGCTACGAACTCTGTAGCTCCCAGAACGGGCAATGTCTCTGCAGG
>CALXON010000139.1 GCA_944389985.1 uncultured Spirochaetaceae bacterium
ACAGGAATCCTCTCGAAGAGCAACACGACGATCATCTTCATCAACCAGATCAGAATGAAGATCGGTGTCATGTTCGGCAATCCTGAGACGACCACAGGCGGAAACGCCCTGAAGTTCTACGCATCCGTCAGGATGGATGTCAGGAGGATCGAATCCATCGGAAAGAACGCCGACGAGGTCACAGGAAACAGGGTCAGGGTGAAGATCGTGAAGAACAAGGTCGCACCTCCGTTCCGCAAGTGTGAGCTTGATCTCATGTTCGGATCAGGAATATCCAGGACAGGATCACTTCTTGATGCGGCTCTGAAGTATGAGCTCATCGAGAAGTCCGGAGCATGGTATTCATATAATGGCGAGAAGATCGGACAGGGCAGGGACAAGACCCTTGAATACATCGAGTCAAATCTTGAGTTCGCTGCGGAGCTTGAGACGAAGCTCAGAGCCATAATGTTCCCTGAGAAGAGTGCGGATTCCGCCAAGGTTGAGCAATAAAACCCTCTCAGGTATAATCGCACGGTATGGCAGAGAGCGCTCTTCAGGAGACAGAAGGAAAAAAGAAGCATGAGTTTCATACAGAGGGCTTTGACGGCCCTCTGGATCTTCTTCTCTTCCTCATCTCTGAGAACAAGATAAACATTTACAATATTGATGTTTCCCTCATTACAGAACAGTTCCTTCAGTACATCGCCGATCATGAGACGGAACTCGGTGAGCTCTCTGACTTCTACAAGATGGCAGCAGATCTTCTCTACATAAAGAGCAGGATGCTGCTTCCTGTCACGACAGAGCTCGATGAGGAGTATGAGGATCCGAGACAGGAACTTGTAGAGAGGCTTCTCGAGTATCAGAAGTACAAGAAGTATACGGATCTCCTTCTCACCGGCGGTGGGGCGGACAGACTTTACATAAGACGCAACGAGAACTTCTTCGCCGTTCCGTTCGAGGACAAGGATCTCTTTGAAGGTGTTGACGTCCAGATGCTGCTCCGTGCTTTCGTCGAGCTTGCCAACAGGACAGCACCTGCGAAGATCTTCAATCTCTATGAGGAAGTCTCGATCAACGAGAAGAAGACCCTTCTCACAGAGCTTCTTGATCAGAAGGAAGAGGTCACCATCGAGGAGCTCATTGTCCACCTTGATGACAAGATGCACATAATCTGCTCGGTGATGGCGATTCTTGAGATGGCGAAGGATCATCTGATCCTGATTTCACAGAAGACTGAATTCGGACCCATATATATACAGAAGAGGCCTCAGGACTGGGATCCGGCTCTTGCCGATGAGTATGATGATGAATATGATTCCATGGTTCTTCATGCGGCAAAGGGCAAGCCCATGGACTATTCGATCATAACGAAGGAAGCAGAGACCGCGGTGAAGGAGGCTGAGGAGGAGACAAGGGAAGAAGCTCCTCCTGAGTTCGTAGGTGAGGAGATAGAGATAGACCTCGAGGAGGATGAGGATGAGGAGTAAGAAGCAGAGCGCGATGCTCAGCGATGAGGCGAGACTTGTCGAGGTTGTCCTCTTCATTGAGAACGAGCCGACATCCATGGAACGGCTCTGTGATCTGACAGGACTAAGACCCGATACAGCAGAGGATGCCCTCCAGGAACTGAGGGAGAACTACGCTGAGAGGGGAAGCGGACTGATACTGACAGAGGAGGAAGGGGAGCTTTACTCCTTCATGCCCGCTCCGGATCTCTTCCCGCAGCTCAGGCAGAGCTACGGCCGCAAGGTTGACAGAAGGCTTTCAAGAGCTGCGATGGAGACACTTGCGATCGTCGCGTACGGACAGCCGATAACAAGACGTGAGATCGAGGAGATCAGGGGAGTCGGCTCAGATACGATAGTCAAGCTCCTCAGGGACAGGGAGTACATAATGGTCAGGGGAAGAAAGGATGTTCCTGGTCATCCCTGTCTGTACTATACTACCAGAAAGTTCCTCTATGAATTCAATCTTCAGTCGATTCAGGATCTTCCGAAGCTCTCGGAGATCGACAGGATGAGATTCGAAAGCGGTGACGAGGGTGAGGACAAAGAGGACGATGACGAGCTTCCCGGCATGACCGGAGCGGAGGACAGAGATGGAGAATGATGGATTTTATCCGATAAGACTGCAGGCATACATGGCCAAGTGCGGTGTTGGATCAAGACGTGCATGCGAGGAGCTGATCAGGACAGGTCATGTCATGGTCAACAACAAGGTCATACGCGAGATGGGTGTCAAGGTAGGACCGGAGGATATCGTGCAGGTCGACATGGAGACCATAGAGCCTGCTGACAAGCTCTACTACATCGCCCTGAACAAACCCAGAGGATATGTCTGCACCAACTATGATCCGAATGAGGAGAAGTATGCAAGGGACCTCATCACAATAAGGGACCAGAGACTCCTTTTCAATGTCGGTCGTCTGGACAAGGACTCTAACGGACTCATCATCTTCACAAACGACGGAGACTTCGCGAACAGGATGATGCACCCGAAGTATGAGGTTGAGAAGGAGTACATCGTCAAGCTCGACAGGGATGTAGTGATAGACGATCTCAAGAGAGCTCTTGACGGCGTCTATAGCGATATGCCGCGCCCGTACAGGATAAAGCGCTACGATCTCATGCCGCGTACAAAGCAGTTTGTCCGTGTGACTCTCATTGAGGGGAAGAACAGGGAGATCAGGAAGATCTTTTCCTATCTCGGATACGATGTGAAATCACTCACCAGAATCAGGGTAGGCGGAGTCGAACTCGGGGATCTCCAGCCGGGACAGTGGCGTGATCTCACGAGGGAGGAAGTCGGAATGCTTCTTTCCGGAAGGGGCAATACGAGAAAGTCAGGAGGAAGGGGAAATGGTCGTCGCGATTGATGGTCCTGCAGGATCAGGAAAGAGCACCATAGCCCGCCTTGTCGCGGACAAGCTCGGTTTCTACTTTCTCAACACAGGTTCATTCTACAGGGCATACACACTCTCAGCTCTGGACAGGGGCATTGATCCGCTTGACCGTGAGAGTGTACTGA
>CALXON010000140.1 GCA_944389985.1 uncultured Spirochaetaceae bacterium
CCTGAGAAAGAAGAGACATTCCGCCTCAGGGAGCATGCGATGAGACTGGATGAGCCCAGCATCGTGATCGGTGAGCTTGCCTCGGCTGCATACACACACGGACTTGAGTACAACAAGGAGCTCTGCAGCTATCTCGGAGAGAATGTGAGAAAGATCGATGAGTTCCTGAAGAAGGCGGATGCAGGTATCAAGATGGTGAACGCTGAAGCATCATTTGTCGCGTTCCTTGACTGCGCCGATGTCTATGACAGGATCCTCAATGAAGTCAGCTCACACCCTGAGAAGTACAAAGGCGGACAGGGAGGTGGCCCTCTCTCCAGATTCTTCGGTGTCAACGCATCCGTTGCAGTGAATGACGGAACATGGTTCGGCGATCAGTGGGGAAAATTCGTACGCTTCAACTATGGAACCTCATTTGAGAAAGTCGAGGCGGCGCTTACACGGATGACAGAAGCTCTGAGAGCTCTCTGACCTCCCCCTCCCGATTCCACAGTGGACCGGGTGTCATCGATCTGACATACAGGAGCACACCATAGCACTCCTTTCCGTAGAGGCCTCCGAGGGCCTCTATGTATTTCATGACCTGTGCCTTGTGCACATCCGGTCTCATCATCCTGTCCGTCTTGAAATCAACGATGAGGACCGAGGACGGGAGATGGACGACAAGATCTGCAGAACCTTCGATGACCATTTCATCATCAGGGTAATAGAATCTCACCTCCGTGCCGCATTCATGTCCCTTTATGAAGGAAGAGAAGAAAGAGGAGGACAGGAAGAGCCGGGTAAGAGATGAGGCCTCTTCCTCCAGCACTCTTCTCCCGTCTTCATCAAGGCCAGGTATCTTCGAAAAGACAGGTTTCCGGGCCAGTACAGCAGCTTCAAGCGCCTCATGGACCATTGAGCCGAACTCCGTATGTATTCCATGTGCCCTGATAATCTCATCAGATGAAAGGGATGGAAGAGGTGTACCCTCACCTGTCTCATCAGGAATGTCCAGAGAGACTGTCACCCCGGTTCTCACAGAACCTTCCTTTCCGTGAGCGTACACAGATCGTCCCCCATACCATGAGGAGGAGTCCTGCCCCTTTCTTGATGCGAAAAGAAGTGATGACGGGATGTATGGAATCTCCTCCTCTCTCAGGCCTGAACACGGAGCATAGAGGCCATAGAGGGATGAGGCCATCGTCGTCCTTCTCTCACATCCTGTCACGATAAGGTGGCACGCTGCCCGTGTCAGTGCGACATAGAGAACCCTCTTCTTCTCAGCCTTCTCCCTTCTCAGTGCCGCCATGTTCTGGAAAGAGGTGTATGGATGGTTTGCCATGTCCCCGCTTTTCGGATCGATCATGATGAACGGATGATCACCCTGTATGGATGCAAGGTTGTTCCTCTCCGTCTGTCCCCCGCTTCCCCTCGTTGCATCAGCGACAATGACTATCGGGAACTGCAGTCCTTTTGATCTGTGAATGCTCATGATCTCCACAGCATCGCTTTCAAAGTGCTGCACGGTGGCATCAGGCAGCTTCTCAGGACTTCCGATCAGAGGACGGATCGAATCAAGGAAGAACTGAAGCGACTTTCCTCTCGCATCAGCCCTCGCCGCCGCTGCCCAGAGATACGAGAAATGTTCCTCATAGACCGCAAGGGATGGATCCGATACCAGATACGAATGATAGCCGCTGCGGTAGTAGATCGTATCAAGAAGTTCAGTGATATGCTTCCTTCCAGCCATCTTCCTTGTATCCTCATACAGTTTTCTGAGGTTCCTGAATGCGGCCTCGTCCTCCTCATTCGTGAAACATGGAGTGTCACTGAAGGCAGTGAAGTCATCATTTTCATCATCACTCCAGTCTGTGAGGAACATCAGGCCATCATCGGATATCCTCGCGAACGGAGACCTCAGGAGTGCGAGATACATCGCCTTGTCATCGGGATAGATCACCAGCGTGAGGAATGCATAGAGGTCATAAGCCAGTCCTTCGATCGCGACAGATGCGCTCTCCGCTACCGTATACGGAATGCCTGACAGTCTGAAAACACGTTCGAACGCAAGCTGGGACTTAGTGGTCTGGAGAAGGAGGGCTATGTCCGAGAAGCGTGGTTTCCTCACCCCTCCCTTCCCGTCAGGTATCAGATAGTCATCACCTTCAGTCATCTTCCTGATCTCTCCTGCCACCCAGTAAGCCTCCGAGTCCTCTGCGCTTGCAGTATCCTCCGGAAGATCATCCTTCCTGGGAACGAGTGCCATCCTGATTCGGGAAACGATACCGAGAGATGCATCCCTTGATCCTATCGGGGCGTAATCAGCCTCGAAGGGTGCATACGGAACTCCTGTCATCTTCTCGAGAATATCCTCTCCCTCAAGATCAGCAGCAGACTGGGCGAAGACCTGACTGAAGACAGAGGAGAAATGATCTATGAGACCGGGCTCCGAGCGGTAGTTCGTGGAAAGCGTGAGATACTCGCCTCCCATTGCCCTTATATCATCACGAAGGGATCTGAAGACAGAGACATCGGCACCTCTGAAGTAATATATGGACTGTTTGTCATCACCTACGAAGAAGAGTTTCAGAGGATCTATCTCAGATGGCAGGGGGATCCTTCCCATCGGAGCCTCACGCCCTGAGGCGAGAAGATATAACAGGTCCCTCTGTTCTCCGTTATTATCCTGGAACTCATCGACCATTATGTATCTGAAGAGGGATGAGTAGTAATCCCTGACAGAGCGGTCTGAGAGAAGTATGGCCTTTGCCATCCTCGCCGCATCATGGAATGTGATGGAGGAGCGTGTACGCTTTATCGTCTGGACTCTGCGGATGAAACGTTCAAGAAGCCGCGACACGGCATCCGCATAATCCCGGCTTCTTTCTATCGCGAATGCGCCCAGAACCTTCTCCCTTATCGGGC
>CALXON010000141.1 GCA_944389985.1 uncultured Spirochaetaceae bacterium
GGAAGCTTCACCAGGCCAATGAGTGAGAATGACGTCTGGATCTCGATACCTGTCGAGATGGAGAACTCCGCATCACGGAGAAGCATGTCGGCATGGACTCCGATCTCAGTATCCTCGACGATCAGGAACTCACCGAATGTCGGAGAGAGCGGCACGTCGTATCCTGCATAGAGTGAGATCATCGATGCGTGATACATCGCCTCATCAGCGCTTCCCGGCGTGTGATAATGGTTATAGTAATTACCGTTCTTGCCTATCATAGGGCTCACATAACCATCAGAGAGGAAGAGCGGAACATAGCCCTGTCCGTCAAGCGTGAATCTAGAGAACAGTGCTCCCTCAATGAAGAATGTCTCCCATGGCGGCAGGTAGAATCTGGATGAGAAACGGACCTCGCCGTAATGACGCATGTTCTCGAAGATAATCGAATCAGCCGTGAGAAGATATCCCAGACTCATATCGAGATCGAACCAGTTGATCTTCAGGTTGCCGTCAACCAGCGCGGACACGGCAAGTGCTGTCGACTCCCCTCCATGTCCCTTGAAACCGGTCCTGTACTCGAATCCCTGGCGGAGCGCGATGCTGTAGAAGTTCTTCCTTGAATCGATGATCCAGTCAAAACCCTCCCGGAGATACATCTCTGGAATGTACCACGGCTCATGGCAGAACTCAGCGGATGCCTCGAAAGCGAACCTGAGGTTCTCAAGAGGATAGAGAGTCAGGAAACCCTCTGCAACGGGATAGGCACCGGCTGTCGATGGTGTCGTGATGTCAAAAGAACCACCGATACCGAATCCTGTCTCGAATCCCTTGTCCCTGTATGTGACACCGAAAAGGAGATCGGTGGAATCTGTGAGATACTTATGTGAGGACCAGCTCTGATCAGACTCAAGACTGAATCCGAGAATCACGGAGGGAGATGCAGCTTCGACACGCTTGAAGTATGAAAGGTTCTTCACCGTATCCTGGATCCTCTCCGTATACTGCTCTCTCGCATGCACCATCCTGTCACTTATTCCCGTATGGACAAGCTTTCCGATCTCATCGGACATGGCCTCGGCACTTCTGTAGCCTATCACAGCCATCTCCGTTCCTCTAGCAAAGTCCATGAAAGAGAAATGCTCCACCGCGCATCTTATCCATATAAGGTCTGGATGGGCCTTGATGTCCTCTGCCGCCTTCTGGTTCTTTCCTGCATCGAAAGCTGAATTGAGCACTGTTATGGGATTACGCAGATTGAGCGTCGGGACATCGTAGAACGTCGTCGAGAAGATTACAGTGTCGGTATACTCATAGGCTGCGTTTATGGGGGCAAGAGAGACAACACCGCCATCAATCAGGAGATGGCCTCTGTACTCGACCGGAGGAAAATAGACAGGAAGAGCGAACGACGCTATGAGGACATCTGAGAAGTCCCCTTCCGTTATCCTTATCTCCCTCTTTGTCACAAGATCCTCACAGACGACCATCACAGGGATATCAAGGTCCTCAAGCTTCAGATCAGCGCCCACAACACTCTCGACAAGAGTCTGGAACCCGGATGGAAGCAGAAGTCCTCCGCTGATCGGCAATGTGAACGAGAAGTAGTCGGAAAGATCGCTTGCGGAGAGAAGTTCCGCGATCTGTATCGGAGTCAGTCCCGCCGCATAGAGCATGCCGATGATCGACCCCATGGAGTTTGAGACGATGAAGTCAGGGACGATGCCGTTCTCCTCAAGATACTCAAGCACTCCCAGATGCGCGACCGCCCTGGCGCTTCCTCCTGTCAGGACAAGCCCTATCGGATCCCTCTCTCCTCCTGTCTTCTCAAGTATCCTCTCCCTGAAAGCCGCATCACCGTATGTAACGGGGATGTCAGAGATAAGGAGGGAAGACATTGATCCATCATCTGCCGGCAGTACGGACAGAGAAAGAACAACAAGCATGATGAGCAGGGAGGCTTTCCTTAACATATGGACAGAGTACTCTAAAAGATATTCCTCCGCAACATTCGGAAAGCCTTCCGGAGACTTTACCATCGGGAATAATCTACTTTTATTTTACATAATAACCTGTTATTCTATACGCATGGCATACAGGTACGAGATCATCATTCTCGACAGAGCTCTGTACAGATTCACCGAAGCTAAGGAGACTGCCGACTCATTCGTCGAGGCAATGTCGAGAATATTCCTCAGTGACACCAGGCTCTGCCCCAGGATTCTGAACATTTACTGCAGGAAACCTGTATCAGGGGATCTGCAGCTGATGGGAAGATACGATGGTCTAATGGCAGTATCCTCAGGAGGGGAAGCATACAGCCACATCCTCTCTCTGTCCAACGGCATGGACTACTACCTCACAGACGACGGATTCAGAAGGAAGCTGTGAGCCGGTACACAATCATTTCTCCTGCTTTATGCTGACAGCATGGTAATACTTAAATTATGTAGACTACAGGCGGGGTGCATAATAGTAAGCGAAACTGGTAATCTGCCAATTACACCCATTCCACCACTGCTCCGACATGTATTTTCTTGCAGATGTAGTAACATTGTAGTAATATCATTACTACAGAGGTGATACTATGATGAGCACAATTACGATAAGGGTTGATGGCGAATTAAAAGAGGAAGCCTCAACTCTTTTCAATGATCTTGGAATGGATATGACAACAGCATGTACACTGTTTCTCAAGAAAGCAGTTGCTGTTGAGGGAATTCCTTTCGCTGTATCCAGAGTTCCGAACAAAGAGACAAGAAAGGCAATTGCCGATGCGATAGAAGAAAGGAATCTTGAAGGACCATACAAAACGATGGAAGATCTGAAGGCAGCGCTTGATGCTTGATATCTTCCTCACAACTCAATTCAAGAAAGACTATAAGAAACTCAAGAAGTTAAAGAATACAGACCGGCTTCTTGAAGTTGTGAATATGTTGAGAAATGGAAAGGAACTTCCTGCAAAATACAGGGATCATGCTCTTTCTGGATACTACAAAGGCATGAGAGAATGCCATATAGCTCCCGATTGGTTACTCATTTACCGGATAGATAAGCAGAAGCTGGTATTGATTCTTTCGCGTACAGGAAGTCATAGCGAGCTTTTTTGATCTTGGATGGTGGGTTCACTTCAAACAGATTTGAATAGCAGAAAGGCAAGGGAAAGCACCAGCATTCAATAAGGGTAAATGATCAGTATCGAATCTGTTTTACTTGGAAAGATGGTAATGCTTATGACGTTGAATTTACTGATTACCATTAAGGAGGTGTTTTATGAGTACATATGAAATTTCTCTTGGAAGTTTTGGTGATTACATAAAAGAAGATTGGATGGAACCACTTGGTCTTTCTGCATATAAACTGGCAAAGGATCTGGGCATTACCCCAGTAGCTCTCAGTAAGATTCTTAATGGAAAGAACCGCATGTCAGAAGATGTTTGCTGGCGGCTTGCAAGGTATTTCGGAATGAGTCTGAATTTCTTTGTAAACGTTCAGGCAGAGTATGAGCTACGGAACAAGAAGAACATCTTTATCGAGGAGACTAAGAATCTTCCTGTGTATAGCTGGAGATGAAATGTGCTGTAATCTTAAAAAGAATTAAACTCTGAATCAGATGCCGATAGCCGGGGTCGAACCGGCATGGATTTGCACCCGGCAGATTTTGAGTCTGCTGCGTCTACCAATTCCGCCATATCGGCAATACAGGCAAATACTACATAGCTTTAGACTTGAAATCAAGCATGGTCCGTATTCACTACAGGCACTCTGAGGTAGTCATCATCACCCATTTTCCGCAAATAGTTAAAACACGCTTTTTACAGGACGGAAAAGCTGTTTTAGAACAATGCCATGGAAAGCTGGATCAACACTCATATCACGCTCCCGGAGCATGTGACACTGTCAGATGAGATGGAGAACGCCATCTCTCATTTCATAGGATTCATACTATCACTGGCAGGTCTTCTGTATGTGATGGTACACCCAGGATGCAATGCGGCCATGATCATCTACACGGTCACGGAAGCCGTGATGTTCGGAGCATCGGCGTTCTACCACTATCTCGACAGAGGAGTCATGAAGAAGGCTCTCAGAGTGGTTGATCACAGTGCGATCTATCTTCTGATCGCAGGCTCGTACACACC
>CALXON010000142.1 GCA_944389985.1 uncultured Spirochaetaceae bacterium
CAGATTCTGGTTCTGCCTTTGGGGGTTCGAGTCCCTCCATCCCAGGAGTAAAAATGGTCCCTTCGTCTAACGGTTAGGACAGGAGATTCTCAGTCTCTAAATAGCGGTTCGATTCCGCTAGGGACTATAAAAGCGGCTGATGAAGCCGCTTTTTTCATGAAAAAGGATGCCTTTTCAGGCATCCCCAACGTGTGAATATCAATAATCACATATTACCAAGCATGTTCATGACGATGCGTGCTGAGTTGTCAGCAGCTGTATCGCCGAAGTTTGCGTATGTGCCGTGAGCAAGTCCGTCAGCCTTGTCAGACATACATCTGATGACTACGAACGGAACTCCGTATGTATATGCAACGAGACCGACTGCAGCACCTTCCATCTCACATGCAAGTGCATTGAATCTGTCCTGAAGGACCTTGACGTAGCTTTCACTTGCGACGAACTGATCACCTGTGGCGATTGTGCCCTTGAACGCGCTGTCCGCACCTACGACGCTGACTGCTGAATCGAAAGCGAGGGCTGTGAGCTCAGGATCTGCAGGAATCCTTCCGTTCTCATCGGAGCCGTGAACAGCTTCCCACGCAAAGCCGTCGTTGTTGATGTCACCATAATCATGTACGGCAAGATCTGTGGATACGACAATGTCCATGACCTCTGTCTCATCGCCGACACCACCAGCGATTCCCGTGAAGATGATTGAGCTGACATCGAACTCATTGATCAGAGTAGCAGCTCCTGCCGCAGCAAGAATCTTTCCGACTCCGGCCTTCACGAGAACGACGTCCTGACCTTCGAGTGTGCCGATGTTGTAGTCAACACCGCCGATTGTCTTTGTCTCCTCGATATCAGCATTCTCAAGAAGCAGGCTGAGCTCATTGGACATGGCTGTGATGATTCCGATAGGGCCGTTTCCTACTGCCATCAGCGGAGCGGAGAAGGCGATGATGAGTACGAGTAGTGCAATGAATCTGTTTTTCATTTGATCCTCCGTCTTCTTTCTACAACACAGAGGAATTTTGTTCCAGTAGGTTACTGTAATTGTTTACTCATTAAATAATTATAAATTTATCGATATGTGTCATTATGCGCCACCGAATACAGAAGATCTTCAAATATTATCTATTTTGTACATAGAATCTTCATATTTACGATATATATTCAACAAACGATTACCCGCTGTTCATTTATTTTATACATCGGTATGATTCTATTCTTGTTATAAAAGGAAATTTTGAAATATGGAAAAGAAACCCATAGTACTGCTGATACTTATGTGTCTGGCTTTTCCTGTGATGGCAGATGACTCTTCACCTGTCATTACTCTGGATGAGGCTATAGCCTCTGCAGATGTGAACAGCATCTCCCTGCAGCAGGCCCGTGTTAACCTCAATCAGGCCATAAGGAATCAGGATGCAGTGATGACTACATTCATGCCCGATATATCACTTACCGCAGGAGTATCGACCGGCTGGGATTTTCCCGGAGCTCCTGAGAGTATGCTTAATCCAACCTCAAGGTCGGACTTCGGGTTCAACGGACTTGATATCTCGGCCGGTGCCACGGCATCGTTCAGCTTCAACGGCTCGATGATCAAGGACGGGCAGCTCAGAAGCTATCAGAAAGAGGGCGCGATGCTCAGCTATGAGCAGACATACCAGTCACTGGAAAGTCTTATAGTCGATGCATACTGGAATCTTGCAGCAGGGGATCTTTCCCTTAAAGCAGCCGAACTGAGCTATGAGGACGCAAAGTCTCAGTATGACATGGTGAATGACATGTATAACTCTGGTCTTGCAGATGAGCTCTCACTCAAGGAGGCTGAGATCGGGATGAAGCAGGCCGAGCTTCAGGTAAAGTCACTCAGGGACAGCAACGCGCTTCTGATGTCATCCTTCAAGAACGTGACAGGCATCACAGGGGATTTCGCTCCCGAGAAGATGCCGGAGCTTCCGGTCCTCACACTTCCGTCTGCAGAGGAGCTCTTCGCCGAGTATGGTGATTCCTCCCTGGATGTGAGGGTGGCGGTCAACACACTTAACTCCGCGAAGACAGCGAAGGATAATATCGATATAGCTTCCTTCGTTCCGATCATTACGACATCTGTCGGATACAGCTATGCAGGTGCCGTCGGTTCAGATTACCAGTGGGACAACTACAGACATACGGCTCATGGTGTCACAGGATCCGTGATGGTCAGCCTGCCTCTCAGCTCCCTTCTTCCGGGATCCTCTACGGATATGACGAGAAAGGATGCCGCTGATAGCGTGACACTTGCATCCCTTAATCTTCAGGACACAAAGAACACACTTCTTGAGGATATAAGGCAGGCTGTCATGACGATTGATCAGGCTGAGGCCTCGCTCTCGATACAGAGAAGCACTGCAGAGACCATGCAGCAGGCCTATGATCTTGCAGAGGAGTCCTATCAGGCAGGACTTACGACAATGACAGATCTCAATACAAGGCGTAACGAGCTTCTCTCTGCTCAGATCGGATGTCTTTCATCAGAACTGACGAAGCTCAATGCAGTTTACGACCTTTCATACCTCCTGGACATCAGCATCGATGAGATCCTGGAGAAATATTCATCAGAACAGAATTGAGGAGAAGATATATGGATGACGATATCAAGAAGGAAGTCGACAAAACCGAACAGGTAGAAGATTCGAAGATAGATTTCAGGAAGCTTTCCGACAAAGGAAGCAAGGGCAGCAAGCTCGACAGGATCGTCACGATCGTGCTTCTCGCCATCTGTGTGGCACTCGCAGCCTCCGTCATACTGAACATGGGAGGAGATGAGAAGGCCATAACAACACCGGACTCTGCAGAGACAGCTGCCGTCATCAACGTACAGGCAGAGGCTGCGGAAGAGGGTACATTCATCAGGACGACCCGCATCAACGGTGAGATCGGAAGTGACGGTACTTCCGTTAGCGTCGTCCCTGACACCTCAGGAAAGATATCCAAGATCCTTGTCAGGAAGGGTGACATGGTGAAGAAGGGTGATGTAATAGCATATGTCGATCCTTCAAGACCTGGCAGCAGCTTCCTTGAGAGCCCCGTCACGGCTCCTGTCGACGGAGAGATCTCAGATGTTCCTGCGATCATCGGTCAGACGGTATCCGTATCGACACCGGTTGCAACAATAGTCGGAGACAAGACACTCAACATCGTCGCTAAGGTTCCTGAGAGATACATCGGAACTCTCGAGCTCGGTCTTGAGGCAACATTCACGAGCATCGCATACCCCGGAGAGGAGTTCACGGGAAGCATCACATACATCTCCCCGAATGTGGACACCACGACAAGAACAGCGGAGATAGAGCTTGAGATACTCTCAGACACATCAAAGCTCAAGGAAGGAATGTATGTATCCCTCTCGCTCGTGACTGAGCGTATCGAGAACGCACTGATGGTTCCGACCACAGCCGTTTCCGAGTTCACTGGTGGAAACATCGTATATGTAGCAGATGGCACAACTGCCCGCCGTACTGTCGTAGAGACAGGAAGCAGCAACGGAGTCTCGACAGTCATACTTTCCGGCCTCAACCCGGGAGATATGGTCATAACAGCAGGTACGGTCGCTGATGGAAGCACCATCAACGTTCTTCAGTAAGGAGGAATGAATGACATTATCTGAACTATCAGTCAGACGACCTGTACTGATGACGATGATCTATGTCCTGATCGCCGTCATCGCGATGGTCTTCCTCCCGAGGATGGAGATAGCCCTCTATCCTTCGATCGACCTTCCTCTCATCTCGGTCATCGTCGACTGTAATGAGGCAGGACCGGAGGAGATCGAGCAGCAGGTCGCCAAGCAGATGGAGGACACCTTCAGCGGTCTTGAGAATCTCAACCAGATAACCACTTACTCCTCAGAGGGTATGTGTATCGCACTTCTTGAGTATGACTACGGAACGGATCTCGACAAGTCAGAGGAGGATCTCAATACATACATCACGATCCTCTCCGGCGTTCTTCCGGAGTGGACTGAGACACCTCAGACAATACGTTTCGACTCATTCGGCGGCGGTTCGATACTCTCACTCCGTCTCTCGAGTGACTCGATGAGCCTCAATGAGCTCAAGATGCTCGGAGAGAACACTGTGGCTCCTCTCATTGAAAGAGTCTCGGGAGTTGCCCAGGTAGGTGTATATGGTGGTTATGATATCGAGTATGATATCAACATCGATCCGACAAGACTTGAGGCATACGGCATAAGCCTCACAGAGGTTATCGCGGCAGTCGCTGCCCAGAACATCCAGGGAACAGGCGGACAGATCACCGATTACGGCATCAACTATCAGGTTGCGACCGATGAGAGGTTCATGACCGCAGAGGATATCGGCAACACGGTCATCAGGACGGTCAACAAGGTTCCTGTGAGGATCAGTGATGTCGCAAATGTCGTACGCGGTGAGGATGACTCCTCATTCAGCGAGAGGTATGTAAACGATGAGCCAGTTGTCATGCTCTCTGTCTCAAATGACTCTGACAGCAACTCGACGACAGTTGCGGACGCAGTACTTGCGGAGCTTGACAGCATCAACGCAGAGCTTCCTGCGGGAGTTGTCCTTGAACTCCAGAGAGACTCTACGGAGATGATCCGCTCGACGATGAGTGAGGTTGTGAACTCCCTTGTGCAGGGCGTCATACTCGCAGCTCTCATCATCTTCCTCTTCCTCCGCGGAATAAAGAGCACGATCATCATATCGCTCTCAATGCCTATCTGTGTTCTCATCACGATGATGTTCATGGCCATATTCGACATAACGCTCAATGCCATGTCGATGTCAGGACTCATCCTCGCGATCGGAATGATAGTCGACGCATCGATCGTCATTCTCGAGAACACTTATTCATACAGACTTCTCGGAGAGAGGAGTGCGATCGCAGCCATCCTCGGCAGCAAGAACATGTTCAACGCGATCTGCGCATCCACTCTCACGACACTCTGTGTATTCGTGCCTATCATCATCTACAAGTATGATCTCGAGATGATCGGTGTCATGTTCCAGGATCTCGTCATCAC
>CALXON010000143.1 GCA_944389985.1 uncultured Spirochaetaceae bacterium
ATGAGAGGTTGAGTCTTCCCATCCTGTCGATCTCGATGAGCTTCACATCGACCTGCTGTCCTACGGAGAGAACATCGGAGACGTTCTTGACTCTCGTGCGGGCGAGTTTGGAGATGTGGCAGAGACCTTCCTTTCCGGGCAGGATCTCGATGAAAGCACCGAAATCAACGATCCTCTTGACAGTTCCATGATAGATCTTTCCGACCTCAGGCTCCTCGATGATCGAGAGAACGAGGTTCTTCGCCATCTGGGCAGATGCGTTGTTGCGTCCGTAGATCATCACTGTTCCGTTGTCATCGATGTTGATCTCAGCAGATGACTGCTGTGCGATGGACTTGATTGTCTTTCCGCCTGTTCCGATGACTGCACCGATCTTGTCCTCAGGGACTGTCACCGTGAGAATCTTCGGAGCAAGCTCCGAGATATCCTGGCGAGGTGCCGGAAGTGTCTCAGCCATGATGGAAAGGATGTGCATTCTTCCATCCTTTGCCTGCTGGAGAGCCTTCTTCATGATCTCAGGTGTGACACCTGCGATCTTTATGTCCATCTGGAATGCTGTGATTCCGTCCTTCGTTCCGGCTACCTTGAAGTCCATGTCACCGAGGTGATCCTCTTCTCCGAGGATATCGGAGAGGATGACATACCTTGAGTAGTCAGCACCCTCTGTGATGAGTCCCATTGCGATACCCGCGACAGGCTTCGAGATAGGAACACCTGCATCCATCAGGGAAAGACAGCCGCCGCAGACAGATGCCATCGATGATGAACCGTTGGACTCCATGATCTCAGAGACGACACGGACCGTATACGGGAACTTGTCCTTCTTTGGTACGACAGCCTCAAGAGCACGCTGTGCGAGGTGTCCGTGACCGATCTCCCTTCTGCCTGTCGTGAGACGGCCGCACTCACCTACAGAGTATGGAGGGAAGTTGTAGTGGAGCATGAAGTTTGAATATGTCTTCTCTCCATCGATCGTATCGAAAAGCTGCTCATCCTGGACTGTACCGAGTGTCGTGACAGCAAGGGACTGTGTCTCACCGCGCGTGAAGAGCGCAGAGCCGTGTGTGCATGGGAGCACTCCTACCTCGCATGTGATAGGACGGATCTCAGTGACCTTTCTTCCGTCTGTTCTCACACCGTCGTTGAGGATGGATGATCTGAGGATCTCGTACTCCATATCCTCGAACATCTTTGCAATCTCTCCGTCTCTCTTCTCATCCTCTGCGATGAGATCAGCGAACTTCTCCTTGACGTCCTTGTGGACCTTCTCGAGAGCAGCGTATCTGTTCATCTTGCCCTTTACGAAGGATGCTTCCTTCTCAAGTGGATATGCGTACTCCTTGACAGGATCCATCCACGAAAGGTCCTTGTCCTCGATCTCCATCAGAGGAAGCTTCTCCTTGCCGCAGAGCCTTCTCATCTCATCCTGTGCCTCACAGATTTTGGTGATGACAGGCTGTGCTGCCGCAATTGCTCCGAGCATGTCGTCCTCGGAAACCTCCTTCGCTCCACCCTCGACCATAGTAATTCCGTCATGTGTTCCTGCGACAACGATATCAAGGGATGCCTCAGGCATCTGCTGGAATGTCGGGTTGATCACATACTCATTTCCGATTTTCGCAACGCGGACTGCTGCGATAGGACCGTAGAACGGAATGTCGGAAATGGTGACGGCACATGATGCCGCATTGATCGCGACGATGTCAGGTGTGTGTGACATATCGGAGGAGACGACTGTCGGAACGATCTGGATCTCACGTCCGAAAGCCTTATCGAAAAGCGGTCTCATAGGTCTGTCGATGAGCCTTGAGACAAGGATCTCCTTGTCCTTAGGTCTCGACTCCCTTTTAAGGAATCCTCCTGGGATCTTTCCTGCCGCATAGTATTTCTCGTTGTACTCTACTGAAACCGGAACGTAGTCGATCGGTTCAGATGGTGCCTCTCCACAGCATACAGTCGCAATTACCGCTGATCCTGCATAGTGAGCATAGACAGCACCGTTCGCCTGCTTAGCGATTTTTCCAGTCTCGAATACGAGGTCGATGTCCCCTATCCTGACCGAAACTGATTTTACTTCTGCCATAATCTTCCTTCTTGTTCTTTTCTGTTCTTTTTATGTTTCTGTCCGCGATATATGTTAGAAAGCCAGCATGTTGCAGCTGGCTTTCTTCATCATTACTTTCTCAGGCCGAGATCGGCGATGAGCTTTCTGTACTCGTTGATGTCCCTGTTCTTGATGTACTTCAGGAGGCGGCGGCGCTGGCCGACAAGCTTCAGAAGTCCTCTTCTTGACGCATGGTCCTTAGGATTGGCCTGGAAATGACCCTGAAGATCATTTATGCGTGCTGTGAGAAGAGCAACCTGTACCTTTGCATCTCCTGTGTTCCTCGAATCATTGCCAAACTTAACCACAAGCTCATTCTTCTGTTCTTTTGTAATCATCTTTTCTTCTCCAGAAATATTGAATCTAGCTGCAGTTTCCCTTTTCCCTGACACTGCTCACTGCCGATAGCAGATAAGGCGAAGGAGCTGAAAGACTGAGAAACTCCCTGTCAATTTCCAGAACACACTTCACGATTGTCCCGTCAGTGACCAGAAGCCCGGTATCATAAGTTCCCTGTGGCGGTAGGAGCTGATGAATCGAGGCCCTGCTGAAAATCAGTTCTCCAGAGCAGGATCTGTAAGGTATAGGCACAAGATCAACCCTGTAGAATTGACC
>CALXON010000144.1 GCA_944389985.1 uncultured Spirochaetaceae bacterium
CCTCATGCGACGAGCCTTGCGGACATGCTCTACAAGCCGCTTTCATATGTCCGTTCATCCAATAAGGATCACGGACTGGGACATCAGATCGAAGGTCTTGGAAAGAGCGGGTCATATGAGGGGAAGAACGTGCTTCTGATCGAGGACCTCATCTCCACAGGTTCCTCTTCCCTCAAGGCTGTAGAGGCTGTACGCAGCGCAGATGGTGTCTGCAATCTCTGTCTCGCCATATTCACATATGGCTTCAAGACAGCTGAGGATGCGTTCGCTGCTCTCGATCCTGCATGTGTATTCCACACGATCCTCTCATATGATGTGATGGTGGCGACAGCTGCTGATACAGGATACATCTCTGAAAGTGAGGCAGAGGCCCTCCATGAATGGAGAGAGGATCCGTTCGGATGGGGAGAGAAGAGAGGCTGGAAGAGGGAGGTGAAGGCATGAGCTATATCGATACCCTCAGAAAGAGCGCGGCAGAGACCGGAAACATCGTGTGCATGGGACTTGATCCTGTGATGGACGTGCTTCCTTCATCGGAGGCAGGTGTCAGGGAGAGGCTCAACGGCTATTTCTCAGAGATGTTCCACAGAATGAGGCTCGAAGGACTCTCTCCTGCGGCATTCAAGCCTAATATCGGATACTACGCATCACTCGACAACCCACGCGAGGAGGATTTCTCCGGCTCCCTCGCTCTCTGTGACATTCTCGAGATGCTGGAGACATACTTCCCTGGTATCCCTGTGATCCTCGACTCCAAGAGAGGTGACATAGCACGCTCAAGCGGAAACTATGCGGTTGAAGCTTTTGACAAATGGGGCGCAGATGCTGTGACCGTCTCTCCTTATATGGGACATGACTCAGTATTCCCGTTCGCATATGAGGATAAGGGTGTGTACATCCTCAACCGTACATCAAATCCCGGAGCGAAGGAACTTCAGAACGAGCTTGTTGTCGACAGGATCGATGAGAAGGAGCTCTATCCGCTGTACATGGCAGTCGCGCATATGATCGCAAGATGGTCACAGGAGCATCCCGGCCTTGGTGCCGTTGTAGGAGCGACGAGTCCTGATGAGCTTTCAGAGATCGCATCGTTCTATGCCGGAAAGGATGTTCCGATGCTGATTCCCGGTGTCGGATCCCAGGGCGGAAGCGCCGGAGAGGTTATGAAGAGACTTGGAGACGCAGGTTATGATCCTGCTCTTGCGAGGATCAACTCCTCCTCAGGACTTACCCATCCATGGAAGAAGGGTGCAGCACCGGATGACTGGCTTGATCAGGTGATGGCTGCTGTCAGGAAGCTTCTCGGGGAGGCCTCTGTCTGATGGATGCCAGAACGCTTCTGAAAGGGAACCACAAGAGAGGAGAGATCCTCACGGCAACAGTCTCCGGAGTCCTCACGACGAAGGAGGAGATGATAAGACTTTTTGATGATGATGTTCCTTCCGTGGACATCATCACAACCAAATCCTTTCAGGTCATACCGACTCCCGGAAACAGGGAGCCGGTTGTCTGTTCTCCCTCTCCCGGGAACTTCGGGAATTCCGTCGGACTCAGGAATCCGGGAATGGAGGAGGCACTGAAGGAGCTTGAGAGACTCAGGAAGAAAGGACTCAGGGCTGTTCTCAATGTCTCCCTAGCCGCTGATTCTCCTGAAAATTTCATAACGCTCGTAAAGGCTTTCGATCCCCTTGCGGACATACTTGAGCTTAATTTCTCCTGTCCCCATGCGGCTGCCGGATTCGGAGCCTCTATCGGAAGTGACAAGGCGACAGCCGCTGACTATGTCAGGAGGATCAATGAAGCTTATCCTGAGAGGAAATCACCACTGATCATAAAGCTGACACCCAATGCCGAGGACCTTGCGGGAATAGCCAAGGCCGTGATCGATGCCGGAGCTGATGGTATCGCGGCGATCAACACCGTCGGTCCTAAGCTCTATACCGAGCCTCATTCCGGAGCTCCGATACTCAACAACAGACTCGGAGGAAAGGGTGGAGCTTCAGGCGAGTGGGTCAAGGAAGATGCTCTCAGATGCATAAAGATCATAAGGGATGCAGTAGGTGATGACCCGATCATTCTCGGAATGGGCGGCGTGTCATCGCATCAGGATGCGGTGAACATGCTGTCAGCCGGTGCCGACAGTGTCGGTGTGGGCTCCGCACTTTCCAGAGTGATGCCTTCCGACTATGAGGCATTCTTCCATGCGCTGAAGACCGGCGGTGACACATCTTTCTATCTTTCAGCTGACAATGCCATGGAGTACACTCCGCATACAGTTCTCACCAGAGAGATGCACGGGGATGATGTCATGGTTATAACCGTGACCGGCAAAGTGAGCTGCAGCCCGGGAGAGTTCGTATTCATATGGGTTCCGGGAATGGGCGAGAAACCATTCTCCGTCGCAGTGAACGAGCCTCTCACATTCCTGATAAAGAAGCGCGGCATATTCACATCGGCGTTCTTCGGCATAAAACCCGGAGATACCATCTACACGCGTGGCCTCTATGGCAGACCGATGGTCTATGAGAAGACGGCCAGGGCCCTTCTCATCGGAGGCGGAACTGGTGCTGCTGTCCTTCCTCTCATCGCAGAGAAGCTCTCAGAGGACGGTACAGTGATGGATATAAGGGTGGGAGTGGTCCATAAAGACGGCAAGGATCCTCTGGAGGATGTCCTCTCATCATATGGTCATTACACATCCGTTGCGGATGACGGGAAGCCAGGACGCGTTCTCGATACCATCACAGAAGCGGATCTCTCCGGTGATACCGCTCTCTACGTTGTCGGGCCCGGGAAGATGATGGAGAAGGCTGCAATGAGGGCCGAAGAGCTCGGATTCCCGGCTGAGAGGATATATCTCTCGATGGAGAAGAACACGATGTGCGGCATAGGTATGTGCGGTGAGTGCGTATGCGGCGGGCATCTTCCATGTAAGGAAGGCACGTTCTTCACCTGGAAGACCCTGAAGGAGAACAACGCAGAGCTATGATAGACCCTCATGTTCATCTCAGAGACTGGAAGCAGAGTGACAAGGAGACGATACTCCACGGAATGACCGTTGCTGCGATGGCCGGTTTCACCGATCTTTTCGATATGCCCAACACCAATCCTCCCTGTACTGACAGACAGACGATTCTTGACCGTCTTGCAGCCGGTAGTGAGGCGGAGGAGAGGACGGGCGTGTCGTACCATCTGTATGCCGGGCTGACATCTGATCCTGAGGAGATCAGGACAATGGCCGGACTTCACTCTGAGCTCTTTCCGCTCGTGATCGGACTGAAGATGTTCGCAGGTCAGAGTACAGGCAACATGGGTATCATAGGAAAGGACAGACAGCGCGCAGTCTTCCAGATCCTTTCCGATGCGGGGTATGAAGGAGTTCTTGCGGTACATGCCGAGAAGGAGGAGCTCATGCACCCTGAGCGTTTCGTTCAGGGCCGTTTCGAGACCCACTCCGAGGCACGGCCTGCGGAGGCTGAGACTGAGAGTGTCAGGGATCTTGCATCAATAGCTGCGGAGACCGGTTTCAAGGGAACTCTCCATATCTGTCATGTGTCATCCCGCTCTACGATTGATCTTGTGCGAGAGCTCCGTGAGGATGGCATGAGGATCACAATGGGGGCAACCCCGCACCATGCGCTCCTGACAACAGAGGATGCTGGGGATCATTCAAGATACCTCAAGATGAATCCGCCTCTGAGAAGCGCAGAGGACAGGGATGCTGTCTTCAACGGGCTTCTTGACGGTACAATCGACTGGGTCGAGTCAGATCATGCTCCACATACGCTTGAGGATAAGGAGAAAGGCGCATCAGGAATTCCGGGACTGCCCGGTATGATGCTTCTGCTGGACAGACTTAGAAAGGCGGGGTGCACGGAGGACAGACTCAGGGCTCTCTTCGGAGAGAATGTCAGAAGGACTTTCGGCCTTGATCCTGAACGTACGGTTCTTCCTGATGATCCGTATGAACTCTATCTGAAGATGGCTGAGGAGTATCCGTTCGATCCGTATTGATGAATTAGTCCACCTCATATCTGGACAGCTGAAAGGTTGAATTGCCTTCTCTGATGATTTCTGTTAATATATCAACTAGGTCGGGGAGGGGTTCAGATATTATCTGGGCAAAGATCCGAACAGGGCACTTTAAATGTAGTCGCCTGACTAGCCGCCGGAGGGATCCTTCGGCATTTTCCTCATTGAGAATTCTGTCATCTGTTTGATATCAATTCCTGAAGACACATTTTCTTCATTCATCTGACTGGTTTTCCTTCATCTCTGATTTGTGATACTATTCCCGTGTCAAAGGAGAATGATATGGACGAAGGCGGAAGTATAAACCCTTTACCTAGAGCTGATGAGTCAAGTAAAGCCTTCGGTCCGGTTTCCTTTTAACATGATCTGGATCTGAAGGCCGGGGAGAGCCAGATGATCACAAGAAGAACAGATTTAGCACTAGACCAGAATTTCACATGGATCGATGCGAGAGAGATTGATAAGGATGATATCTCGGTACTGACCGATGAGTTCATGATCTCCTCAGAGCTCCTCGCTGATATCATGGATGCAGACGAGCAGAGCCGTATCGAGAAGGAGGATGACTACACAGTCATCATCTGCCGTCTTCCATCTGCCGAGGAGGACGAGGACAGACCTCTTGAACGCACATCCATACCGCTCGGTATCATACTGTTTCCGGACAAGGTCATAACCGTATGTCACGGAGACAGCGTCGTTGTCGATGATTTCGCACGTCACCGCTTCAGACAGTGCCCTGTAAGCACGAAGGAAGGTTTCGTGATATCGATTCTGGGACGTGCCGCGCTTGTCTACATAAGACTTCTGAAGTACATAAACAGGCAGAAGGACCTTGTCGAGGAACAGCTCCACAAGTCCATAATGAACTATGAGCTGATACAGCTTCTGCAGATACAGAAGTCCCTTGTCTATCTTACGACGGGCCTGACTGATAACGAGGTGCTTCTCGAGAAGCTTCAGAAGACCCCGCTGTTCAAGGTCAACAACGAGGATGAGGCGGAATTCCTTGAGGACAGCATCACAGATAACAAGCAGGCTATCGCGATGGCCAACATCTATTCAGATATCCTCACGGGAACCATGGATGCATTCGCTTCTGTCATAGGCAACAACATGAACGTGATCATGAAGCGTCTTACAGTGATCTCCCTGTCACTGATGTTCCCGACATTCATCACAGGTTTCTTCGGCATGAATGTCGCTCTTCCCGGAACAGAAAGTCCATTCGCATGGCTTTTCCTTCTAGGTCTCTGCGGACTTGCCGCCGCTGTCGGTTCGTACATCATATCCGACAGGAAGAACAAGTCCCTCATAAGAGCGAATCTCGGAGAGAAGAGAAAGCGCGGAAAGAAGGAGAGGACTCCTTCAGAGATCAAATACCTCAGAAGGAAAAAGGAAGTGCTTGAAGGGGAGGATTAACCCTTCAGCACTCTTATTATGTAGCCTTTGAGATACTCGCTTTCAGGAAAGGAAAGTCGTACCGGATGATCCGGTCCTGCGCTCAGTGTCTCTATCAGCTGTATCTCCACCCCCGCATCTGCAGCAGCCCAGCTCAGCATCATCCTGAAATCCTCCCTTGTCACGGCTCCAGAGCATGAGAATGTGGCTATGATGCCTCCGTCCTCTATCTTCAGCATTGCGACTCTGTTGAGGTCCTTGTATGCCCTGAGCGCATTCTCGAGTGCGCTCTTCGTCTTCGCAAGTTTCGGCGGATCGAGGATCATCATGTCATAGCGGCCGTTCTCAGAGCTGCGTAGGAAATCGAAACAGTCGGAGACATACTGATTTGATCTCTCTGCCGATCCTTCAGGGAGAATACCCTCATCCTCATTTCTCCTGATGTTATCCTCAAGGGCTTTTATTGCAGGAAAGGATGAATCCACCGAGTCTACAGAGGCACATCCGCCACGGAGTGCATGCAACGTGAATCCGCCTGTGAATGAGAAGAGATCCAGAACCCTTTTCCCGGCAGCATAACGCTCCACGATCTTCCTGTTCACTCTCTGGTCGCAGTAGAATCCTGACTTCTGTCCCTTGCCCGGTTCTATTGAGTATCTGATACCATCTTCCAGGAATTCCTGAGCGCTGCGGCCTGAGAAGTCGTCGTCAGTTTCCTTTCCGCGGATGAATGTCCGTGTTCTCTCCTTCAGTCCCTCGCTTCCCGCATAGGCCTTGTCCACGGAGGCCTCAATGATGTCAGGAGAGAGCTCATTGTCGAGGGCCTCTGCAATGACAGGAAGGAAATGATCGGCAAACCGGGAGGAAATGACTATCCTGATCTCCTTTCCGTAGATGTCAGCAGCGATGCCGGGAAGGAAGTCAGCCTCTCCGTGGATGAGTCTGTATGCGGTTGTGCTTCCTTCTGAAATGATACTGCGTCTTCTGACACTCTCTGTGACAAGTCTTGCAATACACTCATCATCCATACTCTCATTCTCTTTCCATGAGATCAGATGAAGGACAATATGGCTTTTCTCATCATACCAGCCATGCGCTATGAAGCGTCCGTCTGATGTGAACACGTCAGCCCAGCCCGCTTCCACGGCCTTCGGTTCAATTCTTCTTATAGCTCCTGAGAATACCCACGGGTGGTGCTTCATCGGCAGTTTCTCCCTGCCTTCCCTGAGTGTGATCCTGTACATGCTGCAATCGTAGCAACCACAAAGACGGTAGTCAATCTCGGCCTCAGGAAGTATTCTCTTCGTATGTATTCGGTTTTCTTTGATCTTGACGGTACTCTTTTCGATACACTCGGTGATATAAAGGCTGCGATAAACTACGCTCTCAGGGCGTATGACGGAACGGAGGCATCGGACGGGGATGTCAGACGCTATGTCGGAAGAGGACTCAGAAGGGCACTCTCCCAGGCTGTTGTCGAGCACTGCCCGCCTCTTCCTGATGAGAATGAGTTCGAGCTCATGATGGCTCTCATGATGAGCTACTACAGAAACCATCCTTCGGTCCATACCCGCCCGTATCCCGGTATTCCGGATCTTCTGTCTGAACTAGAAAGGAGGGGCATCCGGACGGGTGTCGTGTCGAACAAGGCCGATGAGCTTGTCCAGGAGATCGTGAGAGAGTCCGGCCTTCACTTCGATTTCATCTCAGGGCAGAGAACGGACTTTCCTCTGAAACCCGATCCCTCCCTTCTGCTTCATGGCATCAGCGATGTCGGTTCTGATTCCTCTCATACCGTATATGTCGGGGACAGTGAGGTCGATGCCGAGACAGGGCGGAGAGCCTGCGTTGAGACTGTCATAGTCTCCTACGGTTTCAGGACAAAGGAGGAACTTGGTGCCTCAGGAATACTGAAAACAGTGGAAAATCCTTCTGAGCTGGGGGCTTTGCTGAGTGCGCATTTCAAATCCGCATGGTAAAATGAAGGATGTTATTGGAAAATCAAGGAGGAATGGATGGAATTCACTGACAAGATGAAGGAAGAAGTCCTGGCTCAGGCAAGGATATATACGGAAGCTGAGACCGATCCGGTATTCAGGAGCGAGGTGGAGAATGCCATGGAGATGGGGGACTGGGAAGGTCTCTATGACAGATTCTATACATCGCTTGCTTTCGGAACTGCGGGGATGCGCGGTGTTATCGGCGGCGGAACGAACAGGATCAATACATACATGGTACGCAAGGTGACACAGGGACTGAGCGAGTACCTGATGAAGAATGTCTCTTCTCCATCTGTCGTGATCGCGTTTGACTCACGTCTCTTCTCCTCATCTTTCGCATCGAGTGCAGCATGTGTGCTTGCTGCAAATGGAGTGAGGGTCTATCTCTATGATGTGCTTCATCCGGTACCGATGCTCTCATTCGCCGTTAGACATCTGAAGGCAAGTGCCGGTATTGTCGTCACAGCATCCCACAATCCCTCGAAATACAATGGATATAAGGTTTACTGGTCGGATGGCGGTCAGGTCACACCTCCTCATGATATCGGCATAGCAGATCTTGCCAACAAGGTCACAGCTCAGGATATCAGGGACATGAGTGAGGAGGATGCGAGGAAGTCAGGCCTTCTGACATCTGTACCTGCAGAGGTCGATGAGGCATATTTCTCGATGGTCCTCTCTTCTCTCAGGAGACCGGAACTCATCAGTACACAGAAGATCACTGTGGCGTACACGCCGCTTCACGGATCAGGAAACATTCCTGTGCGTCATATGCTTTCCGAACTTGGAATCAGATGTGAGGTCGTGAAGGAGCAGGAGGAGCCAGACGGACGTTTCCCGACAGTGAAGCTCCCGAATCCTGAGAGTGATGAGGCCATGAGCTCTGCGATCGCACTCGGAAAGAAGATCGGTGCGGATATCGTTCTCGGAACGGATCCCGATGCGGACAGACTGGGTATAGCGATTCCAAAGGATCCTTCAAAGCAGGACTATCTTCTCCTTACCGGTAACCAGATAGCGACCCTTCTTGCAGACTATCTTCTTCATACCGCATCTGAGATGAAGAGGGAGGGGGTTCCGTTCATCGCCAAGTCCCTCGTGACCACAGATATCATCAGGAAGATCGCGGAGAAGAACGGAGGCGAGTGCAAGGATGTTCTCACAGGATTCAAGTACATCGCAGAGGAGATCGAGAAGATCGAGAGCGGCAGGAACCCCGGACGTTATTTCCTCTTCGGCTGTGAGGAGAGCTACGGCTTCCTGACAGTACCTTCAGTCCATGACAAGGATGCTGTCTCCTCCTCAGTAGCAGCTGTGGAGATGATGTGCTACTACGCCTCAGTCGGCAAGACTCTCCAGCAGAGGCTTGATGAGATCTACTCCGAGTATGGATACAGTACGGAGGCTGTCTTCTCCGCTGAGTATGACGGAGCTGAGGGAAAGGAGAAGATGAAGAGCATCATGGCCGGTCTGAGAAAGCTCGGAAAGGGAGACAAGATCGCGGGAAGGACAATCTCATCATCAGAGGATCTTCTCGGCGAGAATACCGGCTTCCCGAAGTCCGATGTCATGATCTTCCGCTTCGAGTCCGGAGAGAAGCTTGTCGTGCGTCCTTCAGGTACAGAGCCCAAGATCAAGTACTACCTCTTCCTCACAGAGGGTGAAGGAGGAAGGAAAGCTCTTGAGAGTTCCGTTGATTCGATAAAGGAAGAGTTCAGAAAAGCTCTCTGATCACTGGCAGAAAGCGTCACCTGGTGCGTATAGTCTATATGAGCTATGTACTGGTGACGCTCTTTCTTTATCTTGACCACTTCGTTCCGGCATCTCTCTCGAGGCCTCTTGTCGTGCTTCCTCTCATAGGACTTGGAATGCTTCTCATGATCCGCTCTGAGGGTGTGTCGCAGATGCTTCTGATGACAGCACTCCTTTTCATTCTCATCGGAAGATCCCCAGGTGTTCCTGATATCTCCACGGAAAACTCTTCCGTGACTGCGATCCACGGCAGGGCTGTACAGGACAGCATGATCAGAAAGGGCAGACATTATGGTTTCCGTATCGTGATGGATGCTGTGATGGATAAAGAGGGATCGCTGTTCTCCGCCTCCGGTTCCGTATTCGTCATATCCGATGGTGCTGAGGTCTATTATGGAGATGAGATCACCGTATACGGAGCATTCTCCGGTCCTGTGTTCTATTCCCATGCTGTCAGACATACAGAAAGGACAGAGCTTTCTGAGCTGAGAGCCGTCATGGTCGCATGGATCAGAGAAAGAATGAGGAATGCAGGAGAAGCAGGAGAGCTGGGGCTCCGCCTTCTGACAGGTTATGGTGAGATGGGAGTGTTCCCGCTGACAGCAAGCGCTACAGGGGCAGGACTTGCTCATGTCCTTGCACTTTCCGGAATGCACCTCTCGATCCTCGCATCTTTCCTCTCCATAATCCTCTCTCCACTTCAGGAACGTACAAGGAAGAGATTCATCAATGTGTTCCTGTTTCTGTTCACATATCTCTCTGCATGGAGGCCATCACTCTTCAGGGCTCTCGTATTCCGTTATGCCTATGCTTCTGTCCGCGACAGGGATACGGCATTCATGCTCTCCGCCCTTATACTCTTCGCTCTCTTTCCTTACTCCGTCTCTGATCTCGGTGCTGTCTATTCATTCATATCGCTTGCGGGAATCTTCCTTCTGTCAGAACCTCTGGAAAGGGGGCTGTCCCATATGCTTCCGCTTCCGAGGAGCCTTTCATCATCCATATCGGCCTCAGCTTCAGCGCTCCTCTTCTCGGCGCCACTCACGCTCAGTGTTTTCGGATACTACCAGACAGGAGCCGTGCTGACATCATTTCCTGCGTCGCTGATCATCTCACTCTATATGGTCATGACGGTCCTTGTACTGTTCCTGCCTTTCCTGACTCCGTTCCTGAGTCTTCTGTATGACATTACGGAATATGTTTTCAGAGTGTCATCATCCTTCCCCTCATCATCGGATGCGGCACCGTATCTTATGCTCCTTGCCTCCGTCATCCTCCTCATTGCCATTGATATTCTCTATAGGCTATTCTCAGGGCATGTGGAATCTGAATTACAGCAGCATCAATGAGATATCATCGGTACTGGCTGAGAACGGCCTTGCGATGACGAAGAAATTCGGACAGAACTTTCTGATCAATCCGGATGCGCGGGAAAAGATTGTCTCATTATGTAATGCCGGAGACGGAATGAATATCTGGGAAATAGGTCCGGGGCTTGGTGCCATCACCCATCTGCTTCTGAGAAAGGGTGCGCATGTCACTGCATTCGAGATCGATCATGGTTTTGCTTCCGTACTCCGTGACAGAGCCTTCGCCGATGAGGATTTCACACTTATTGAAGGGGATGCTCTTGAGACGCTCTTCTCCCTGCCGTTCAATGCTGACAGGGTAGTCGGCAATCTTCCGTATAATGTCGGTTCCGAGATAATAGCAAGGCTTGTGGAGCATGAGTGTCTTGCCGACATGATGGTGTTCACCCTTCAGAAGGAGGTTGCAGAGAGAATGACAGCCCAGCCGGGTTCTCCTGATTACTCCTCCTTCTCGATACTCACACAGCTGGACTATTCGAACTCCGTGCCTCTTGTGATCAGGGCAGGTTCTTTTTTCCCTGCTCCCCGTGTCGACAGTGCGGTCGTGGTGATGAAGAGAAAGGAGAGTCCTGTGAGAACAGAGGACAGGGCAGGCTTCCTTTCCATGATCAGGGCACTCTTCAGCCAGAGAAGGAAGACTGTGAGGAACAACCTTATCTCGTCACCGGTTTTCTCTCAAAAGGGCAGGGAACATATCGAAAACGCGTTCTCATCTCTTGGCCTCACCGGAGGTGAAAGAGCTGAGACATTGTCCATGGATACCCTTGTATCTCTTTATGTTGCCTTGAAATGAAAAGCCCTTCCTTTTCCGGGAAGGGCCTCTGAAGCTCCTAGGATCAGAGTGTGGCTGCCTGAGCAAGCGTGATTGCTGAAGTGACCACGATATCCTCAGCAGAGCATCCTCTGGAGAGGTCTGAAACAGGTTTTGCGAATCCCTGGAGGATAGGACCATAGGCCTCTGCTCCGGCAAAGCGCTGTACGAGCTTGTAGCCGATGTTTCCTGCCTGGAGATCGGGGAACACGAGTGTGTTGGCATGTCCTGCAACATCAGAACCCTTTGCCTTGAGTGCAGCGACAGAGGGAACGATGGAGGCATCAAGCTGAAGCTCTCCGTCAACCTTCAGATCAGGGCACTTCTCCTTGACGAGTGCAAGGGCTGTCGTGACCTTGTCCACAAGTTCACCCTTCGCGGATCCCTTTGTCGAGTATGAGAGAAGTGATACCACAGGCTCTGCTCCGAGGAATGTGCGGCAGCTGTTCGCGGCTTCCTCTGCGATCTCTGCAAGCTGCTCCGCTGTAGGATTAGGAATTGTCGCGCAGTCTGCGAAGATGAGAGAGCCGTTCACACCGAACTCCTTCTTGTCCGTTGCCATAACGAAACAGGATGAAGCGCTCTTCATACCGGGCTTTGTCTTTATGATCGTGAGTGCTGCCCTGAGGACGTTTGCTGTTGTGGACTCCGCACCTGCGACCATCGCGTCAGCGTATCCGAGATGAACAAGCATGGCACCCCATCTGAGCGGATCAAGGATATCTGTGGCAGCCTGCTCAGGAGTCATTCCCTTGTGCTTCCTGAGCTCATAGTACTCATTGGCGAACTCTGCCTTCTTCTCGCTCTTCTCCGGGTCGCTGATATCAATACCGTCAAGTGAGACACCGAGCTTGGCAGCATTGTCCTTCACCTCGTCTGTCTTGCCGACGAGTGTGACTGTCTTTGCGATTCCCTCATCCATGATCATCCTTGCAGCTCTGACAGTTCTCGGCTCCAGACCCTCTGCAAGTACAAGGTGCTTTCCGGCTTCTCTTGCCAGACCTTTCATCTTATCAGCAAATGTCATAAATCACTCCTTTAAGGATTTCATTTTCAAAGATTAGCACTTACACTATAATCCTGTTTCCGCCGATGTTAAAGTCAGATTACATACGTCAGTGCAGATTGCCCGAAGGAAAGAAGGGCAGTTTGCTGTTGAAATTGATGGATCTCTGGCACAGGCCGTTCTCTTCATGGGTCCTGTCAGCAATCCACATACCTGAGACTGCCTGTGTTCTTGATATCGGCTGTGGTTCAGGACTGTATCTGAGAAAGCTCCTTGCCGAAGGTTGTATGAGGGCAGATGGCATTGATCCGTCAGGGCTCTGTGTCAGAAGGTCTCTGAGAACGACAGGAAGATACAGGGAAAGATGCCGTGTCCTGAAAGCGGCCGCGGACTCGATTCCTTTTTCCAGTGATTCTTATGATGCAGTGATAGCCGCGGATACAGTCATCTACTGGAATGACATCAGGTCATCCTTCAGTGAGGTATACAGGGTTCTGAGAAGAGGGGGAGCGTTCTATATAGCTTCTGAACTTTCCGATGAGAAAGATGCTCCGTCATGGATAAGGACAGACATGAACATAATCATAAGGACTCCTGAAGAACTTTCCTCCGCTCTCCATGAAGCGGGTTTCCGTAACGTCTCCGTAGTGAGAGCAAAAGGGCCCTGGCTTCTGATCAAGGCAGAAAAGCAGGAATGCTAATTAATATCTAATTATTTATGAAATAAATATATGGATATTCACAATACCAATAAGATAATTGTTCCATTATACTGATTAAGTAATTATAACAAACAGCCTGCAGTGGTCTCTGGAGATCTTTTGTTGGTCTGTCCTCCTGTGATAATATCACTTTCATGCGTTCAGGCGATTTCGAGATAAGGAAGACAGGCAAGGGAACAGTGGAGATTTCCAGATACATTGGATCTGATGACACTGTCACCGTCCCCGGTGAGATTGAGGGAAGCAAGGTTGTGCAGATAGGACCTCTGTTCCTGAAGAAGAGCAACAAGGTCAGACACATCATTCTGCCCACTTCTGTGGAAGCCGTGAACCCTGAAGCCTTCCTGACA
>CALXON010000145.1 GCA_944389985.1 uncultured Spirochaetaceae bacterium
TAGTGCGGTTGTTTTCCGCTGACATTAGAGCATAAGGCATTTTATTTATGCAATATGAGAAAGAATGTATTCTCACATTTTTCATATGGCAGGAAGATACAGAGATTTCAGGATAGGGTATAATCGGCTGTACTGTTAGAGGAGTCGGCATGTTCAGGATTTCCGTAGGCTGCAACGGTGAGGATTATTCGACCATACAGGAGGCGATTGATGCTGTCCCGTATGACATCCCTGGCGAGATTGTGATTTCAGAGGGTACATACAGGGAAAAGATATTCTCTGACAAACACTCATTGTCACTGAAGGGAAGAGGGCAGGTTGTCATAACATGGTCAGACAGCGCCAGGGAGATCATGGACGACGGCCGGAAGAGGGGAACGTTCAGGTCTTATACTGCTTTCTTCAGCGGTCACCACCTTCATATGGAGAATATCACTATTGAGAATGGCGCAGGGCCCGGGGAGACTGCAGGTCAGGGCGTGGCGTTGTACCTTGATGTTGAGAATGCTGAGCTTGAACATGTCCGTGTCAGAGGACATCAGGACACTCTCTTCCTTTCTCCTCTGCCCGATCATGAGAGGGAGAAGGGCGGATTCTATGGTCCGAGATACCTTTCTCCGAGAAAGAGGACCACATCTGTCTTCAGAAACTGCACGGTCGAGGGTGGTGTTGATTTCATTTTCGGATCAGGAGACGCTCTTTTCCTGAACTGTGAGATCATAAGTAATGAACCAGGGTATGTCACAGCTCCGTCCGGAAAGAAGGACTGGACAGGTCTTGTCTTCGTTTCATGTCGTTTCTCCTCTGCATTTCCTGAAAAGGGATCCGTGTATCTCATGAGACCATGGAGAGAAGAGGGAAAGGCCGCATTCATCTCATGCTGGTTCGGTGATCACATAGCCACGGAGCCTTTCACAGCATGGCCCGGAAGGGAGGGAGAGAAGCACATGGCAACGTTCATAGTGTCGGACTGTACATTTTCCGGTCCTGTATCTCTTCCTGCATCCTCATTCATTTCCCTGGATGATGCGATGAGGCTGACAGAGGCCTTCTTTGCCCATTGAAATCAATATTCTTGCGGCAGAGCCATCTCTGTGAGATGATGTATGCTAATGGATTCTTCATATGGATCCTTTCATGTGGTTTGGAGTGGTAAATGGGTGTTGTTCCGGTTCTGAAGAAGAATCTGAGCCAGAGTGCGAAGGAGAATCTCCGTACATATCTTAATCAGCTTCAGAGAAAGAATGTGAAGAAGCTGCCGCCTGAGACAGAGCTTGCGAAGATGCTCTCTGTCAGCCGTGCGACAATACGTCAGGCCCTGGATGATCTTGAGAGGGAAGGACTCCTGCTCCGTATACATGGGCGTGGGACATTCCTGAATCCTGCCGGCTTTCAGGTCCGGGTCAACATGGGAAGGCTTCTTGAATTCGGCAAGGTGATCCAGAACAGCGGTTACAGGTCGAGTTCAGAACTGATCTCCATGGAGGAGGTTGCTGTTCCGGAATATGCTGTGAAACCTCTCCTTCTGGAGGAAAACAGCTCCGTATACCGTGTCACGAGGGTGTACTATGCCGATCAGACACCTGCCATATACAGTCTTGCATATATTCCAGTATCACTTTTTGATGTTCCACCAACAGAAAGAGACTGGGAGAAGTATACGAACTTCGAGATGATAAGGAAGAACGCAGGCCGCCTCATAATGAGGGATAGGGTCGAGATCAGTACGGAGACAAGGGAGTCTGCAGAGAATGTGATGCGGTGCTCCATGGCTGAGATGCCTGCCTCAATTCTGCGTCTTGATGGCTGCAGTTTCGATCAGGAGAACCGCCCTGTGATCCTCGGTTCTGCTTTCTACAATACCGATCTTGTCCGTTTCCAGCTGGTACGCGAAATGGACTGATGTATGTTATCTCATATATTTTCAGCAATTAGCTCTTTCAATAAGTGATAAGGTCTGACCTTTATACCTATAATGTGATCACAGCTGGAACTTACCCATCTCAAGGAGGAATATCTATGCTGGAAAAATGGTTTGGTCTGAAAAAGAATGGTACCAATGTACGGACTGAGATGCTCGCAGGCTGTACAACGTTCGCGACTATGGCTTACATCCTCATCATCCATCCGAACTACATGCGTGTTGCAGGAATGGATGCTACAGGTGTTCTGATTGCGACGGCACTCGTCTCCGCAGTCATAACGATCCTGATGGGTGTTATGTCCAACTGCCCGATCGCCCTGGCTCCCGGAATCGCCTCTGGTGCGGTCATGGCATACTCGATCGTACAGCCCGGACTGGCAACCTGGGAAGTCGCACTCGGAATGTCGATGATCTCAGCGATCATCTTCTTCCTTCTCAGTGTGTTCAACATCCGCGGAAAGGTTGTTGAGGTCATTCCCAAGAACCTGAAAATAGGAATCAGCGCAGGACTCGGACTTTTCATCATCAGGACGGCGATCGTCAATGCGGGACTCATGGATTCAGGATTCAGAAGCTTCGGAGATCTGTCACAGCCATCGGTCCAGCTTGCCGCCATCAGCATACTGATCTGTCTTGTGCTGTACTTCCTCAGAATAAGAATCAATGACCGTGTCTACAAGATAAAGAGCGCGCTTCTTCTGTCGATCATCATATCGACAGTGCTCGGAATCTTCATGGGAGTCGTGAAGCTTCCTGAAAGCATCTTCACAAGCGGCGGACTGAGCTCTCTGGCGAATGTATCGTTCAAGTTCGATCTCCTCGGAGCTCTCAGACCGGAGTTCCTTGCCTTCGTCCTTGCTTTCTTCGTCAGTGACTTCTTCGGAACACTGTCTACAGCATTCGCTCTTGGCAGTCAGATGGGCGCTCTGGACAAAGACGGCAACTTCCCCGCGATAGGAAGGATCTTCCTTGCGGATTCCATTGGATCGGTGGTCGGAGCTGCGATGGGAGTTACTGTCGTCACAAGCTATGCCGAGAGTGCTTCGGGTATCGAGAGCGGCGGCAGGACGGGGCTTGCAAACTTTGCGACCGCAGCTCTCTTCATCCTCGCAATTTTCTTCGCACCTGTCTTCCTGATGATCCCGACAGCGGCAACGACACCTGTCCTCATCATCATCGGACTGTCCATGATGCAGGGCCTCAAGAATGTCGACTATGTTCCGGATGAGTGGATTCCAGTGGGTATAATGCTCATCTCCACACTGTTCTATGGAATCTCGAAGGGAATCGGGCTCGGTCTTATCGCATACTGTGTCGTTCATTTTGCTTATTACCTCTTTGACGGTCAGCGTGAGAAAGGCAAGCTCCCGACATGGTTCATGGTCGTATTCACCGCTCTGACAAGCATCCAGTTCTTCGTATGAGGAGGTTCAGGTGATATGAGAATCGGAACATGGGCTGATACCAGCCGTCTGATGATGGCCGCCGAGGGACAGATTCCCTCGGACCTTTGCATCGAGAACATACAGCTAGTGAATACCATAACCGGTGAGATCTATCCCGCCGGTGTGGATATCCTAGACGGTATCATAGTGCGTGTCAGAGACCATGGAGAGAAGACTCCTCAATGCAGGAGAGTACTGGACGGGGAGGGGCGGTATCTCCTTCCCGGACTTATCGACACCCATCTCCATATAGAGAGCACCATGATGATCCCGTCCAACTTCGCCCGGGCTGTCGTTCCGTGCGGCACAACGACGATAATCGCGGATCCTCATGAGATAGCGAATGTGATGGGGACAGAGGGCATGCGTTTCATGCTTGATGACAGCAGGAACACCCCGATGCGTCAGTTCTACCTTGCTCCCTCATGCGTGCCGGCATCTCCACCTGTCGAAAGTGGTGGAGCCGAGTTCGGACCTGGTGAGATCTCCTCTCTTCTTGAGGATCCCCGGATTCTGGGTCTTGGTGAGCTCATGAACTACAGACAGATCTGTGCACGGCAGGAACGCATGATGAGGATAATCGATGAAGGGAAGAGACATGGGGCATTCCTGCAGGGACATGCTCCCCGCCTTGTCGGTGCTGATCTCGCCGCATATATTCTTGCCGGTCCCGTAAGTGATCATGAGTGCCGCAGCTCTGAGGAATGTATGGAGAAAGCCAGACTCGGAATGCATGTGAACCTCAAGGCGAGTTCGCTCTCGAATCATCTGCAGGCCGCTCTTGAAGGTGTCAGGAATCATCGCTGGAAGGACAATATCTCCCTCTGTACCGATGACGTCCATGCCGCGACCATATACGGATCAGGTCACCTCAACCGTGTGATACGGATGGCTATTGAATATGGTGCTGATCCTATGGATGCCTACCGCTTCGCGACCTATAACGCCGCAAGGGAGTATGGTTTTACCGATCTGGGAGCAATAGCTCCGGGATTTGTCGCCGACCTCCAGCTCCTTGATGCTCTTGACGGCAGCCGCCCTCATCTCGTGCTGCTCTCAGGTAGGGAAGTCGCAAGGGAAGGTGAGTGCGTTGAGAAGTTCAGTGGAGCTGAATACCATCCTGTGAATACTGTGGATCTGCCACCTCTCAGTGCAGGTGATTTCCGTATAAAGACTCCTGATGAGAAGGATTTCGAGACGTTCACGATTTACAGCAAGCAGCTGGGGCCTTTCAACGGTGGCGGGTATGAGACTCTCCCTGTGAAGGATGGATACATCTCGATTGAGGATGATCCTGAGCTTGCTGTGCTTCAGGTCTGGAACCGTTATGGCAAGGCTTGCCATACCTCAGCTCCGATACGCGGCTTCGGTATCACAAAGGGGGCCGTTGCATCCACTGTCGCCCATGACTGTCATAACCTGATGGTCATAAGCCGTAATCCTGAGGATGCCCTGATTGCGGTAAAGGCTCTTGAGGAGAGCGGGGGCGGTATTGCTGTCGCCGAAGATGGCAGACTTGTATCCCATCTGCCTCTCCCTGTAGCCGGTCTGATGTCCGATGCTCCGATAGAGGAGCTTGTGGAGATGATCCGTGATACTGAAGAAGAGGTCGGACGCCTCTGCAGCGGAAGCTCTCTCCTGAAGATGGCAACATTCGCGCTGAGTGCGCTTCCCGGTGCGATACTGACCGATCAGGGGATCATCGTGGACTCTGCAGAGAGTTTCACTCCGCTCTTCAGGAAAAAGACATCCTGTTGATGACAAAGGCGCATTCTTCCTGCTCTGTATGGTCAGGATGGATGCGCTTTTTCATGAAAGCATGTTGTCAGAAATTCAGCAGGATTATTGCTGGGATTATCATGACGATGCAGATCCTGCTTCCTTTTGAAAGTCCTTCCCGGAAGATGAGGGTGCTTGCGGCCATGACGACAAGGATGGCTCCGACGCTGTATGTAGGATACGCTATGTAAGCACTCACAGTTGAGAGGGACTTCAGAAGAAGGAGGGACGAGAGGTAGTTCGGTATTCCGAGACAGAGTCCGAGAACAAGTTCCCTTTTTCCGATTCTTCCATGATGTATGAACATGATGATCAGACAGAGAAGGGATGCGAAGATGAATGTGGCACCCATGAACCAGTCATCAAGGCTGCTGTTGCCCGTCTCTTCGAATACCTTCAGCATACTGTCTGCCATTCCGTTGAGGAGAAGTCCCAGGACAAGAAGTGAGAAGACAGGCTTCGACTCCGATGATTTACTGTTTTCCGGATTCCGTACCATGTTCATCACGCAGAATGATGCGAGTACGAGAACTATTCCGGCAACCTGCCTCAGAGAAGGTCTTTCTCCGAAGAGGATGACAGAGAGACATGTCGGAACCATGACTCCGAGGCGTGAGAACGTGGCCTGAAGCGTAGCTCCGTTCCGTCTCACATTCACCTGATTCATCGTCATGCCTGCAAGATAAAGAAGCCCGTTCGCCGCCGCAAACAGGAGACAGCGAATGAAATCAGCATCCATTGCTGGAATTGACTTCCTGCTCTCAGAGAGGAGAAACGGAACGATGCATGCGGCATAGTTCACGGCAAGCATGCCGTACTTGTCGTATTCCCATTTTCCGCCGGCCTTCAGCACGATGGAGACCATCGCACTGCACAGAAGACCGGCTACAAGATAGAGCATCTGTCAGTCAAGGATGATCACGGCGACGAAGATAAGATCCTCATCCCCTGTGTTCGCGATTGAGTGTGATTCTCCGTCTCCCGTGATGACCACATCGCCAGGTCCGACGTCCTTCAAGCCGTCCTTTTCCCTGACGATACCTTTTCCTGAAAGGATATAGTAGTACTCTGTCTCTTTCTTATGTTCATGTTCCCCGATCGAGCATCCTTTCCTCAGTGTGAAGAGAGAGAAAAGACGGGAATGCTTTGCCATATCCTCCTCACCGAGGATATCCTTTCTCATCACAGTTCCCTCTCCGCCTCTCATGTTCTCAATCAGGCAGTCCTTCATCGCAGAGCTTTTCTTAATCATCATTTCCTCCTCTGTATTCAGGATTCTAGCATTATCAGGAGAGGCAGTCATTGAGTTTCATGCTATCTCCTCGATGTATGCGACGTAATCCAGAGTCTTCAGGGCCTCGATTATCTCACTGTGTTTCTTGTACTTTCTCAGTTCCCTGCTGCTGATGGTGAATGAGATTGTATAGACGCTCAGTCCTGAATTGAGGTACGCGGGATTGAGCTCGATGTCATCGATCCTCATTCCAAGCCGGCGTATCGTCGTTGAGAATCTCTGCAGATCATTCTTGTTCCTCAGCTCGAGGTGGACCTCGATATGGTTTGATCTGTCCCTGAGGCAGCTTTCTATCGATGAGAGGATCGAGAGTGTGAATATGAGTGCGGCTGATGCAATGACGGCAAGGACATACATGCCCATTCCCACCGCAATGCCGATGATGCTGCTTGTCCAGAGACCTGCGGATGTTGTGAGGCCTTTTATCTGCCCTTTCGAACTGTAGAAGATGGAAGGGCAGGAGAGGACCGCGACACTGATGATCACCGCAGGGATTATCCACTCCGAGGTATATCCCGCATTCAGAAGGTATTCTTCGATGATCGCAGCCACCGTGGATGCGATGGAGACTGCCGTGAATGTGCGCATGCCTGCAGAGTGCCTTTTCGCCGATCTTTCATATCCTGCGATCGCAGCCAGTACAGCTGACAGGATTATCCTGAAGACGATAATATCTGTGTTCATATCATGGTCCTCCTTCCTTTAATGGATATGGCTGCTGCAAGTTCCGCTTCCGCAGCTTCCTGAAACGCTTCCTCTTCCGGACACACAGAGCTCTTCTTCATCTCCTCCTGTATCACCTGGATCCGCTGTATCAGGAGCTCCACAGGATCCTCTTTCTCTGCTGCGACCGCATCTTTTGTGACTATGTCCTCGAGTTTTGTCGGATAGGAGCGTGAGAGATACAGTGACAGTTTCGCACAGCCGGGGCCGAGAAGCTCATAAAGCACGCTGGAAGCAAGTATTACGGTCTCAAGCGCCATTCCCATCTCTCCTCCGAGTGTTCTTGCCCCGAGTGCCGACAGCCCTATCGCGACACCGGCCTGTGGTATGAGGGCAAGCCCCAGATAGTTCCTGATGGCACTGCTTCTGTGAGTCAACAGAGCACCTGTGAACGAACCTGCATACTTCCCGATGATTCTTGAGAAGAAGTAGAGGACTCCTATGGTGATGAGTGAGACACTTCCGAGTGCCATAGTGCTCTCTCCGAGCATATCCAGTCTGAACGCCAGTCCTGATCTGATGAAGAACAGCTGGAGTATCGGAGGGGTGAAGTAGTTCAGCTGCATGAACAGCTTATTGTCCTCCGTGATGTTTATGTATATCGTTCCCATCGCCATGCATCCGAGGAGAGGAGAGACATCCAGGACAGAGCAGATCCCGCAGAACGCGAAGATCAGTGAGACCGAGATTATGAGACGGTTGTCATCAGAGTGCCTTCTTCCAAGAAAAAGTTTCAGAAGGACTCCGAAGAGACTCCCTAGAAGGAATACTCCGAGATTCACGGCTATCGGATGGAGTATGCTTTTCCCGTCGATTCCTGTTCCTGTATTCAATGCGACCGCCAGTGATATCGCGATACTGTATTCGACAAGACCTACTGCATCATCAAGCGCGACAACCTGAAGCAGCGTGTCCACGAAGTCTCCTTTCGCTCCTGTCTGTCTTATCGTCATCATGGTCGATGCAGGTGCTGTGGCCGAGGCAAGGGCTGCAAGCACCACGGAGAAAGAAAGATCCACACCCAGAATGCAGTATGTGACAATGAATACCACAATTGATGCCATACATGCTTCGAAAATGGTGAGTAAGACCATCTTCATGCCGTTCTTTCTAAGGACAGGCAGGCGGAAGAACTCACCTGTGCTGAATGCTATGAATGCCAGTGCTATATCGGGGAGGAAATCCATATGGTCTATCACGGACAGGGGAATGAGATCTGCGCAGTATGGTCCTATAAGTATTCCCGTGATTATATATGCCGTGACGTTCGGCAGTCTGAGACGCTTTGTGATACGGGTCATGGCGAAGCCGAGGAAAAGCATCAGTGCTATCGAGATGATCACAGATGCGATCTGGTTTGAAAGCATTGCGTTCCTGATGATCTGATTCATCTTTATCCCCCTTGTTGCAATTTGTTTAATGCATGATAAAATTGAACTTGCATAAAGTAAAATTATTTATTTTTCTATATCAATAAATAAATCTTATGGAGATGGCCGTATGATCAGCACAAGGACAAAGACACTCATAGCGGTTGCAGACACAAAGAATTTCACTCAGGCGGCGAATAAGCTCTCGCTCACACAGCCTGCGGTCAGTCATCATATAAGCCAGCTTGAGGATGAACTTGGTGTATCTCTTTTCGTCAGAAAGAAAACCGGCCTTGAACTGACACCTGAAGGGGAAGCTGCCGTAAGATGTGCGAGAAGAATGAATGTCCTGTACAACAAGCTCCGCAAGGAACTTGTGGACATAGAGCAGCAGCCGACAAAGCTATGTGTCGGCATAACCCATACCGCTGAAAGCAATCTCACGACGGAAGTCCTTGCCCGGTGCAGCAGTCAGTCCTCAGGTCTCAGCATTATGGTATTTACTGATACCATAAATAATCTTTATAGACGACTTGAAAACTATGAACTCGATCTTGCTATAGTCGAGGGAACAGGGTGTCCCGATACATTCAGTTCCATCGTACTCAACACTGATTTCCTTGTCTCCGTTATATCCAGAGAAAGTCATCTTGCAGGAAAGGCGATGATCACACTTGAGGAACTGAAGAGGGAACCTCTGATCCTCCGTCTGCCGACATCTGCGACACGCATACAGTTCGATGCAGAGCTCCGGAACCTTCATGACTCTCCCGATAACTACAATATCATTCTTGAAGTCGACAACATCGCCACGATAAAGGATCTTGTCCGTAAGAATCTTGGGATATCCGTACTTCCTCAGAGTGCATGTCAGAAGGAGATAAGGAAGGGAAATCTCATCGCTCTTCCGATCGAGAACCTCAGTATGGTCCGCGAGACTAGGATTGCCTACAATAAAGACTTCTCCCGCATGGATGTTCTTCAGACAATAACTGCGACATACCGGGAAACCGTCGGAATGTATCAGTGAATACAGTTTGCATGATCATTCTGGAATGGTTACTGCTTTCAATGAAAAGCTCCCATGCCTTATGGAAGACATGGGAGCAGGAGGTTTTCTATAACTTCAGAGGCTCTCTCCGAAATCATTTCTGAATGCTTTGACCAGATCTTTCTGCCAGTCTGATACAGGTTCAAGACGGCCGAAGAAGAATCTGAGGGAGGATGGTTCCTCTACGAATCTCAGTCCTCCGATGAGATCCCTGTGATCATACAGCCACTTGATTCTGTCTATCGCATATTTGATCTGTGACAGGGTGAATACACGGCGGGGTACTGCAAGTCTCAGAAGCTCGACTGAAGCAAGATGCTCAGAGCCATCCTCCTCTCTCTGTTCTGAGACAGTTCCTCTCTCCATTCCCCGGATTCCGCCTGCAATGTACAATGCTGCACCGAGAGCTGCGGCAGGATACTCTGTCTGCTTTATGTGCGGTACGAATCTGGAGGCGTCGAGATGACAGCCGAGTCCTCCCGGAGGTGTGACGACAGGTACTCCGAGCTTTATAAGCTCATTCGTCATGTACTCTATGAAAAGCGGTCCCTGAGAGATCACATCCATGTCCATGGTCTCCTCAAGACCTACAGCCATGGCCTCCATCTCCCTGACGCTCATACCACCATAGGTAAGGAAGCCTTCAAACATCGGAACAAGCTCCCGCATTTTCAGGTAGAGTTCCTTGTCATGAATGGCTATGCCGCCACCGCGGGCGAAACCGAGCTTGCGTGCCGAGAAGTATATGATATCCATTTTCGCGGATATCCTCTTTGTGATCTCCCTTATCGAGAGATCCTTCGCTTTCTCCTCCCGTGTCTTGATGAAGTACAGGTTGTCCTGCAGGAGGCTGGCATCGATGACCATGAGCTTTCCGTAGCTGTGGACAAGGTCTGCCGTTGCTTCCATGTTCTCAAGCGAGAGTGGTTGTCCTCCTATGAGGTTCGTTCCGGCCTCTATCCTGACAAAAGGAATCCTGTCACCTTTCTCATCAAGAAGTTTTTTCAGCTTACCGAGATCGAAGTTGCCCTTGAACGGGTGGTCGCTTTCGATCTCTATGCCCTCATCGATGACGACCTCCTCGACAGATCCTCCGAGCCTTGTTATGTGTGCCTTTGTTGTCGTGAAGTGGTAGTTCATCGGAATGATCGAGCCCTTCTCCACGAAAGTCATTGCGATGATGGTCTCCGCAGCTCTTCCCTGATGGGCCGGAAGGAAATAATCGGTGTCGAAGATCTCCTTGAGCTTGTCGGTGAGGCGTGTGAACGTTGCGCTTCCCGCGTAGCTGTCATCAGCGACCATCATTGCGGCAAGCTGCCTGTCACTCATCGCGTTCACTCCGCTGTCCGTGAGCATGTCGAGGAAGATGTCCTTGTTCTTCAGAAGGAAGGTGTTGTTGCCTGCCTCAGCAATGGCTTCAGCCCTCCTTTCGACAGGAACGAGATCGAGCTTCTGCACGATCCTCACTTTATGGAGTTCAAGGGGAATGTCTTCCCCCAGATAGTATGAAATTGCTGCCATAGGCCCTCGCTTTTCTGTAGTTTCAGTCAGAGAGGGGACCTGTGTCAAATAAATTCGTTCTGATATGCAGGAATTTCTATATTTTCTGCATAAATATTCTTAATCAGAAGAAGATTGATACGAATATCGCAGTGATGATACCTGAGAAGGAGAGTGCTATACCGCTCATTGCTCCTATGTCCTCTCCCATCTCAAGTGCCTTTGATGTACCTATGACATGGCTTGCCGTGCCGATGGCGACACCGGTCGCGATTCTCGATCGCACCCTGAAGAGCTTCACGAGAAGTGGGGCGAGTATGTTGCCCATCACTCCTGTAATGATGAGTGCTGTAACCGTCAGGCTCCTGATGCCTCCCAGTGAGTCTGATATCGCGACAGCAATCGGAGTTGTGACGCTTTTCGGGACCAGCGAGTACTTGAGCTCCTCGGTTATTCCCATCGCCTCTGCAAGAAGTACAATCGTTATGACACTGACGATACTCCCGACGATCGTTCCTGTGAGTATCGGTATGAAGTGTGACTTCACTGTCTCCCTCTGTCTGTATATAGAGAGGGCGAGTATCGTGGTCACGGGAGTGAGGAACATTCCTATGAAGTCACCTCCCTCTGCATAGCTGCTGTATGGTATGTGGAAGACGGCAAGGACAGCAAGCACGAGAACCACAGCGATGAGATACGGATTGAAGATCGTCTTCTTCAGCTTCTGGCTCACCTTCATTCCTATCCAGTATGCGAGTATGGTGAGGCCTGTTCCGAAGAGAGGAGATGATGTGATGACTTCCTTCATGATGACTTCCTCCTCATTATGCGTTCAGTGATCTCAACAGCTTTCGCAGTCGCGAAGAACGTTATGAGAAGAGAGATAATTGAGATGATGAGTATATGGATCCATGAGGATGCCAGAAGGTCTGTGTATTCAATGATCTCCACACCCGACGGAATGAAGAATATCGCCATGTACTTCAGCATGAAGGGAGATACTCTGGACATCTTCTCTTCCTTGACGACCTTGGTAGCAAGAAGCACGAGAAGTATGAAGAGCGATATGATCGCAGGCGGAAAGGCGAAGGGCAGGGCTGCCGCAATCGCATTCCCTGCCAGTGAAAGCGCTATTATGATTATGAGTTCGGACAGGATTTCCATGCCGACATAATAGTATGATCCGTGAACTATGTCACTTCTCTTCTGAAAGCTTTTCCCTTGCAACTGCAAGCATCAGCTTGATTCTGTTCTCCTGATTGACCTTTGTTGCAGATGGATCATAGTCGATGGGGACGATGTTCGAGTCAGGGTAGGCTTCCTTCAGAGGCCGGATCATGCCCTTGCCGCAGATGTGGTTCGGCAGACATCCGAATGGCTGTGTACAGACTATGTTGCCGTAGCCTTTCTCTATGAGCTCGACCATCTCCGCTGTCAACAGCCAGCCTTCACCCATCTTGCAGCCCCTGTCGATGAATCTCTCCGCATACTCCTCAAGCTCCTTGAATGAGGCGGCCCTGTTGAACTCAGGATGCCTCAGCACAGCCTCTTCGGACCATTTCTCGACTATCGACAGTATCGGCATGCCTATATGCTTCATGATGAACGCATACTTCATCCTTCCGCCATAGTACTCCTCATCCTTTATTCCGTTCGAGAAGCAGTAGAGCACGAATCCCATCATCGGAGGAAGCATCACCTCGCAGTTCTCATTTTCAAGGAATCCCTGCAGGTTGCTGTTTCCGAGGCGCGAATACTTCATGTAGATCTCTCCGACAACGCCGACCTTGACCTTCGGAGTACGCCTGACGGGAATGGAGGCGAAATCATCGGAGATCGCATTGAGCTTCTTTCTCATGTTGCCCCAGAAATAGCCCCTGTTCTTCTCATAGCAGTCACCGAGGATCACTGTCCATTTGTCTATCATCCTGTCGGTGTCGCCCTTGTTTATCTCATATGGCCTCACCTGATTCGAGAGGAGCATGATCAGGTCTCCATATACAAGAGCCGTGAATGCCTGCACGAGCATCGGGAAGCTGATCTGGAACCCCGGATTCGAGTTCATTCCCTGGAGGTTTGCGGAGATCACTGGAATGTTTCCAAGTCCCGCTCTCTCCAGTGCCTTTATCAGCAGGAAGTAGTAGTTTGATGCCCTGCATCCGCCTCCTGTCTGTGAGATGATGACCGCACACCGGTCCTTGTCGACTATACCACGTTCGATTGCATCAATGATCTGTCCTATGACAAGGAGACATGGATAGCACATATCGTTATGAACATACTTCAGACCATCTTGAATGACGCTCGGGGAGCTGTTCTCAAGAAGCACAGGTCTGTAGCCGTGGTTTGTGAATATGCGCTTCATTATGTTGAAATGAACTGGTGACATATTCGGTATCGCTATCTGATACCCCTCATCCTTCATTTCCTTCGTAAAGACTTTCTTATCCTTCATTAAGCGTTCTTCTCTTTCTCTTCTTCCATCTCCAGCGCCGCGAAGAGGGATCTCATCCTGATCCTGACGGCTCCGAGGTTCGTGATCTCATCTATCTTGATCTGCGTGTAGATCTTGTTCTCACTGCGGAGAATCTCCCTGACCTCATCCGTGGTGACAGCATCGAGACCACAGCCGAATGACACAAGCTGTACGAGGTTCATGTCCTTCTCACTGGCTATGTATCTCGCAGCATCATACATCCTGGCATGGTACGTCCACTGGTTCAGCACGTTCACGCTGCCTTTACCGATGAGCGGTGCCAGAGAGTCCTCTGTTATGACAGAAGCACCAAGCTGCACGATCATCCTGTCGATTCCATGGTTGATCTCCGGATCTGTGTGGTACGGCCGGCCTGCGAGCACGATGATCTCCCTCTTTTCCTCCCTGGAGAGCTTTATGATCTCCTCGCCTTTCTCGACGATCTTCTTCCTGTAGCTCTCAAGCTCCGCGAATCCGGCCCTGATCGCCTTCAGAGCCTCTCTCCTTGGAACATCGAAGAGCTCGGAAATCCTCTTTGAAAGGTGCTTCTCAGACTCAAGGGAGAGATAGCCCAGAACAAGCGGTATGCCTTCCAGATCCTGATTGCCCTTAATGACCTCTCCGTAATAGGCCACTACAGGACAGTTGAAGTGGTTGTTTCCATGCTCCTCATTGACATTGTACGAAGAGCAGGGGATGAAGATCCTGTCAGGATGCTCTCCTGTAAGGTACTTTATATGCCCGTGCATCAGCTTTGCTGGGAAGCAGACTGTATCAGACGGAATGGATGCCTGGCCGTGTATGTAGAGCTCCCTTGTCGAGAACGGTGATACTATCGTGTCGTATCCGAGATGCTGGAACATCGTGACATAGAATGGAAGGAGCTCATACATTCCGAGTGCAAGCGGCAGGCCAATCGTTCCTCTCGTTCCGCTCTTCCTTTCCCTGTAGCCCTCAAGAAGTTCCTGCTTGTATGCATAGAGGTCGTAGCGGTCGGCTGAGGCCGGAGCCTTGCCTGTCAGAGGCCTCTCACATCTGTTTCCTGATATCAGACGGCGCTTCGTTCCGAATGTGTTCACAGTCAGCATGCAGTGGTTTGTACAGCCATTGCATCTCACGCTCTTGATCGTATGCCTCAGCTCGTCCAGTTCCTCCGGACTGATCGTCGAGCTCACCCTCAGATCCTGTCTCTTCGCCATGAGTCTTGAGTAGAGTGCGGCTCCGAAGGCTCCCATGAGTCCTGCTATCTGCGGCCTCACGACCTCAAGTCTGAGCTCTTTCTCGAATGCTCTCAGCACCGCATCGTTGAGGAACGTTCCACCCTGTGTGACGATTCTCTTTCCAAGTTCCTCCGGATCGGATGTCCTGATGACCTTATAGAGGGCATTCTTGACGACACTTATCGCAAGACCTGCAGAGATGTCATTGATTGACGCTCCATCCTTCTGCGCCTGCTTCACCTGCGAGTTCATGAACACTGTGCACCTTGAACCGAGATCTACAGGTTCCTTCGCCGTTATGGCAAGCTGTGCAAACTCCTCCGCAGACTTGCCGAGAGTGTTGGCAAACGTTTGCAGAAATGAACCGCAGCCGGAAGAACATGCCTCATTGAGGAAGATATCATCAATGACACCGTCACGGATCCTGAAACACTTTATGTCCTGTCCGCCGATATCTATGATGAAATCCACATCTGGCATGAAGTGCTTCGCACCGATGAAGTGAGCCTCGGTCTCCACAAGGGAGTAGTCCAGAGAGAATGCGGCCTTCATCAGATCCTCTCCGTATCCTGTAGATGCGGAACCGGCAATCGTTATCCCGGGATATGTCTCATAGAAAGCCGAGAGGAATGAATGTACAGCCTGTACTGGATTGCCGTTGTTGGGACTGTATCGTGTCAGCAGAAGCTCTCCTGCCTCTGTTATGATGCACATTTTTATCGTCGTAGAGCCTGAATCGATACCGAGGTATGCCCTTCCGCTGTAGGTCGAGGGATCCCTTACCGGAACAGAGGCCTTCGCATGTCTCTCCTTGAAAGCCCTGTATTCATCCTCATTTCTGAAAAGCGGATCTAGCTTGACGAAATCTCCTGTTCCCCTGTAGTTCTCAAGAGCCTCTATTACCCCTGATATCCTCATGACCTTTCCACCGGGGGAGAGAGCAGAACCCATCGCGACATAGTAGAGTGAGTTCTCCGGACAGATTCCATGTGTACCCAGAGCCTCATCGAAGAAGTATCTGAGACGGTGTATGAACGTAAGCGGTCCGCCGAGGTATACTACCTTACCTTCGATCTTCCTTCCCTGTGCGAGTCCCGCGATCGTCTGGTTGACCACAGCTACGAGAACGGATGATGCCACATCCTCGATCCTTGCTCCCTGATTGATGATCGGCTGTATGTCGGACTTCGCGAACACTCCGCATCTGGATGCTATCGTGTATATCTGGGTCGACTGCTCACTCAGCCTGTCGATATCATCACGGCTGATACCCAGAAGTGTCGCCATCTGATCGATGAACGCACCCGTACCGCCTGCGCAGGTACCGTTCATACGGACCTCAAGTCCGTTCTTCAGGAAGAGGATCTTCGCATCCTCTCCGCCGAGCTCTATGATCGTATCCGTATCCGGAATGAATGTCTTTGCGGCGACTCTTGTCGCATATACTTCCTGAACGAACGGAATACCTGCGGCTTCTGCAAGCCCCATGCCTGCAGAACCGGAGAGCGCTATGGAGACTTCCTCGTCTCCTATGGCCTTCATCATGCCGTCAAGCATCTCGCGGCCTTTCTCTATGATCTGGGAATAATGGCGCTGGTAATCACTGTAGACGAGGGTGTTGTCCTCCCTCATCGCTACAGTCTTCATTGTTGTGGAACCTACATCTATCCCGACTTTAAGCATGACTAAGAATTTATATGAAAAGGATTAAACGGGCAAGGCCTTGCAAAAGAAGAGCAGAAGGATGATCAGGATGACGACAGCTGTTCCCGTCACGATTCTCCATGCCGCTGTTCTTCTGTTTCCTTCCGCCCTGATCGCATTGAATGCCGATACAGATGACAGGAACATCATTCCTCCGAGGTTCACCGCGATGAGAAGAAGTTCTGTGTTCTCAGCTGCTGTGGAGAGAAGTACGGCTGCAGGAACAGGTCCCAGCACCGCTGAGAGAAGAATCGGGAAGAGGAGTGGGTGAGCGGCTGTGAGTCCTGAAAGCAGTGTGGTCACATTCTCATCAGATCCTGCAGATCTCACGGCAGTCACAAGGAACAGGAAGGAGACAAGGAGGATATAGTCCGCCTTCAGCAGCACCTTTCTGTCGAAAATTATTATCACGGCAAGGAATACGATGAGGACATCGAACCAGAAGAAAAGCCTGAATGCGGAGAGCCCCGCGACGATTGCAAGACAGATGTAGAGCATCCTCAGTGATTTGTTTCCCGGTTCCGGATCACTGCTCTCATGTATGTATATCCTGTCCCGGATCTTGAATCTCATTACAAGTGCTATGATTAGCGCAAGTACAGGAACTGCTATGATCACGGCAGGATACATAACCGTTATGACGGAAAGATCAGCATGCTCTTCCATGAGTATCAGATTCTGTGCGCTTCCCTCCGGAAAGATCATCGCACCACATGATGCCGACACTGACACGACCGCCGCAGATGCAGGAGCGAGCTCCTTCTTTCCGGCTTTCTCCAGTGTCTTCAAGAGCAGTGGAATGATGGCAAGCACCGCATATGGAGCTGTTATGAACGGGGATATTCCCAACCCAGCAGCTGCCGAGAA
>CALXON010000146.1 GCA_944389985.1 uncultured Spirochaetaceae bacterium
GGATTTACATATCGAAGGAGACTGCGGAGGAGTCGATACAGCGCCGTGCCGTGCTCTATGACAAGGAGGGTGACTACCACTTCGATGTGATATCGGCATTCATAAAGTCGCTCAGAGGCTCCGATCCCGATGCCGCTCTGTACTGGCTTGCGAGGATGGTCGCGGCAGGAGAGGATCCCAGATTCATATTCCGCCGCATGATCATACTTGCCGCCGAGGATGTGGGAATGGCCGATCCTAATGCGGTATCGGTAGCTGTGGCTGACGCTGAGGCTTTCGACAGGATAGGACTTCCTGAAGGAAGATTCCACCTTGCACACGCTGCGATCTATCTCTCGACCTGTCCCAAGAGCAACTCATCCCTCGGTTTCTTCGACGCTCTTTCCGATGTCGAGAAGGAGAAGGCTGAGGAAGTTCCGAACCATCTCAAGGACCCCAGCCGTGACAGCAAGGGATTCGGGCACGGAGAGGGATACATGTATCCCCATTCATACAAGGATCACTGGGTCGCGCAGCAGTACCTTCCGACAGGACTTCAGGGCAAGATCTACTACAAGCCCTCTGACATGGGCTATGAGAAGAGCATCCGGGATGAGGTGATGCTGAGGAGGGAGGCGCAGCTCGAGGCTGTCACCGAGGATGTCTACAGGGAGAACCTCACGTTCTCACCGGGAGACAAGGCTCTCCGTAAGTGGGCCGACAGGGCAATGTCAGGAAGGGCTGGAAACCTCCTGATGCTTACGAAGAAGCTCTATTCCGGCCTCGATATCCTCAGAAGTGACAATGTCCTTGTCCTCAACGCATCCCACGGGCTTCTCCTGTGGCCTCTGATGAAGATGAATCCTGAAGGTCTCTCTGCGGCGGCTGTCAGAAGTGAGAGCGACAGGGAGGTCATAAACCATTTCTCATCGGAACTGGATGAGCTGGTGCGTCCTCTCGTCATTGTCTCCGAGCCTCTCAGTGTCTTTGACAAGCTTGAGGACGGTCTGAGGTTCTCTGTCGTGTCAGGGCGGAATGTGCTCTCAAGGCTCTCTGAGGACAGCAGGATACTAAAGAGAATCAGAGAGGTGCTGGAGAAGGACGGAAAGCTCGCGCTTCTCGAGGCTGTTCCGGTCCTCTCGTCACGACTCTCATCATTCGCTCCTGAGATGTACAGGGCAAAGCTCGAGAGCGCTGAGGAGAGAATCTACTCGTCATCAGATCCTCTGGTCTCATGGAACAGGGATGATCTTGAAAGGACTGTAAGGGCGATCTTCCCCGCTGCATCGTTCGAGTATGTGCGCAATACTGAGACAAGACATCTTTCCGAGGACATTCTCAGAAGCTTCTACAAGGGAAGCTACAGCATCTCCGGTCTTGACGAGGATGAGTTCGTCTCCCTCTTCAGGGACAGGAACGTACAGTGGTCGAACACTGTCGCGGTCATAAAGTCAGGGTTCTCATCTGAGAGAAAGAGTGACAGCTCTAACTGGGATGAAGTCAACAGACTTGTCCATTAGTTCTTGGGTCTGAGCACCTTTCTTCCGGATGAGGCGCTCATCGCCATCTCTATCGAGTACCCTGCGACCTTCTCGACAGGACATACACATCCTGACTCTATCCAGTCACGGACAATGCCGACAATGCCGTTGATGCAGAATATGTAGCTCATCCTCTCAAGCTCCTCATCCCCGAATGTGAGGAAGCTGTCATACCTGTCCATGATCACCTTGATGAGTTTCTCTCCGAAGGTGCTGTCTGTACCGTTCGACATCAGGACCATCACCGTATTCCTGTTGTCCTTGATGTATGACATAAAGGATGTGAATGTCTTTGCCATGTCGACATGGTCGGAGGATGAGAAGACGGGAAGATGTGAGATTATGTCATCCTCCATCTCGTCAATGAGGTCTCTGGGGCAGGTGTAGTGGGCGTAGAATGTGCTCCTGTTTATTCCCGCAGTCTCTGCAATCTCCTTTATCGAGATGCTCTCAAGCGGTTTTCTCAGAAGAAGCTCTGTCAGCGCGTTCTTCAGCTTTGTCCTTGTCTCTTCGATCCTCTCTTCAGTCTTCACAGGAAAATCCTAGCTACGCGCAGTGGCAGAGTCAACAAAATTGCACCGTTTCATTCCGGATATGATAAAATTCTTCTGGAGGACATATGGCACGGAAAGCTTTCAGAGGAGATCTTGTCTGGACGGAGAGGCCGGGAGATTTCCGGTTCCTTGAGGATGGTTTTCTTGTCATCAGTGACAATGTAATTGAGTCTGTCTCGGAAAGAGCTCCGGATGATGCGGAGATACTGGACTTCAGAGGCCGCATCATAATTCCAGGTCTTTATGACATCCATATGCATGCTCCTCAGTACATGTTCGCCGGGCTTTATATGGACGAGGAGCTCCTGACATGGCTTGATCATCATACATTTCCTTCAGAGGCAAGGTTTTCTGATATCTCATTCGCAGAGAAGGCATATGGTAGGTTCGTTGAGGATCTGAAGAACAGTGTAACAGCAAGAGCTTCCATTTTCGGAACGATACATACGGATTCAACACTTCTTCTGATGTCACTTCTTGAAGAAGCAGGACTTCCGTGCTTCGTCGGCAAGGTCTCGATGGACAGGAACTCTCCTCCAGATCTCTCGGAGAATACGGAGAATGCTGTTGAAGAGGAGCTGAGGTTCCTGAAGGAAACATCCCGGTTCACACTTGAGAAACCGATAGTCACACCACGTTTCATCCCTTCCTGTACCGATGATCTCATGAGAAACCTTTCTGATATAGCAAGGGAAGAAAATCTTCCGGTGCAGAGTCACCTTGATGAGAACCAGAGCGAGGTGGAGTGGGTAAAGGAGCTATGCCCATGGAGCCGGAGCTATGCCGATGCTTACGATAAGCTCGGGCTTCTTTCCGGAAAGACAATCATGGCGCACTGTGTGTGGGTGAATGATGAGGAGATGGAGCTGCTGAAGGAGCGGGGTGCGTGGGTCGCGCACTCACCGTCATCGAACATGAATCTCTCATCAGGGGTTGCTCCTGTCAGGAAATTCCTTGATATGGGAATAAACACAGGCCTTGCAACCGATGTCGCAGGAGGTTCCTCTCTCTCATTGTTCCGCATGATGACCGACGCCATCACATCATCAAAGCTCAGATGGAGGCTTCAGGACAGCTCACTCCGTCCTCTTGTCTTCTCAGAGGCGTTCTACCTCGCGTCCCGGGGCGGAGGATCATTCTTCGGGAAGATGGGATCATTTGAACCCGGATTCGCTGCAGATATCCTTGTGCTTGAGGATACATCAGTCTCCACCGTCCTTCACGACGAGCTTTCCCTTCCTGAGCGGCTTGAGTATTATGCTTACAGGACGCCGGATAGAAGGCCGGTTGCTAAGTTCGTCGACGGGAGGCGCATCATCTGATGGATTACAGGGAGAAGCTTCTCTCAGGGGAGAAGCTTACGGAAGATGAGTGGGTACTTGCGATTGAGTGCAGGGACCGGAGCTTTGATGATCTGATCAGAGAGAAGGCTTCCTCAATACGGGACAGTATCTACGGCAGGAAGGTCTACTGCAGAGGTCTTATAGAGTTCACCTCATACTGCCGCAATGACTGCCTGTACTGCGGACTCAGGAGAAGCTCTGCAGATGCTCTGAGGTACAGACTCACTCCTGATCTGATACTTGATACCGTCGATCACGGTTATGAGGCGGGTTTCAGGACATTTGTGCTTCAGGGCGGGGAAGACAGATATTTTGACGATGAACGTCTCTCCCTGATCGTGAGGTCGATAAAGGAGATGCATCCTGATGCGGCTGTGACGCTGAGCGTTGGTGAGAGGAGCACTGAAAGCTACAGAAGACTGAAGGAAGCAGGTGCTGACAGGTATCTTCTCAGGCACGAGACAGCGGACAGTGAGCATTACAGCCATCTTCATCCTGCTGATATGTCCCGGGAGAACCGCATAAGGTGCCTTCATGATCTGAAGGAACTTGGATACCAGACAGGCGCCGGGATGATGGTGGGTTCACCAGGATCCTCTTCAAGGACGCTTGCAAGGGATATGGTCTTCCTCACGGATCTCAGACCTGAGATGGTCGGGATCGGTCCGTTCATTCCCCACAGCTCGACACCTTTCAGGAATGAGAAGCGGGGCAGCGTGGAGCTTACACTCCGGATGCTCTCACTGGTTCGCATCGCACTTCCTCATGCGATGATTCCATCCACTACAGCACTTGCCACAGCATCCTCAGACGGACAGCTTCAGGGCATACTCCATGGCGCAAATGTAATCATGCCTGACATAACTCCTCAGGAGGAGAGGGGAAAGTACATGATCTATGACGGGAAGAAGATCACGGATGAGGAAGCGGGAGAGAACCTTGAGAGAATAGCAGAGAGCATGAGAAGCATAGGCTATGAGCTTTCAATGGAGCGTGGTGATTACATTTCCTGATGACTATTGCAGGAATCAATTTTTCTCTTCAGATACATATTCTGCATTAATCATTATATTAAAAGCAATAATTAATTTAAATTAAGAAAAACATGAGCGAGTTTGACTACATAATCCGGATTTTTATGAGGGAGTTTTTGTAATATAAACAGATTTTCATGAGCGAGTTTCAGAGGATAAAAGGGATTTTCATGAGGGAGTTTCCGCTCTTGTTGCAAGGCACCCTGATCTGTTAAGATACAGCCACCAAAGCCAGGTTTTTCCGACGCCAGGTCCAGTATCCATATTTTGCTGAAGGGAAAGAAGCCTGACCCGATAAGGAGAGAAGATGTACGACAGGAAATCAATGAAGGCCGATGATTTCATCAACCATGATGAGATCATGAAGACGCTTGAGTACGCTGAGGCGAACAAGGACAACAGGGCTCTGATAGAGAGCATCATAGAGAAGGCGAAGAAGCGGAAGGGGCTTGAGCACAGGGATGCGGCGGTGCTGCTTGACTGCACCCTTCCTGATCTCAATGAGGAGATCTTCCGCCTTGCGAATGAGATCAAGAATGACTTCTACGGCAACCGCATCGTCATGTTCGCGCCCCTCTATCTTTCAAACTACTGCGTGAACGGCTGTGTGTACTGCCCGTACCATGCCAAGAACAAGCACATACCGAGAAAGAAGCTCACGCAGGAGGAGATCAGGAACGAGGTCATCGCGCTGATGGACATGGGACACAAGCGCCTCGCGCTCGAGACAGGAGAGGATCCTGTGAACTGCCCGATAGACTACGTCCTCGAGTCGATAAAGACGGTCTACTCTGTAAAGCACAAGAATGGCGAGATAAGACGTGTGAACGTGAACATCGCCGCGACTACTGTCGAGAACTACAGGAAGCTGAAGGAAGCTGGTATCGGAACATACATACTCTTCCAGGAGACTTACAACAAGGAAAGCTATCTCAAGCTCCATCCGACAGGACCAAAGCATGACTATGACTGGCACACGGAGGCAATGGACAGGGCAATGGAGGGCGGAATAGACGATGTCGGCTGCGGAGTGCTCTTCGGTCTCGAGCTCTACCGCTACGAGTTCACCGGACTTCTGATGCATGCAGAGCATCTCGAGGCAGTCCATGGAGTGGGACCTCATACGATATCCGTACCGAGGATCAGAAGGGCTGATGACATCGATCCGGCGGCATTTGACAACGGTATCGATGATGATACGTTTGCGAAGATCGTCGCATGCATCAGGATCGCTGTTCCATACACAGGAATGATCATGTCGACGCGTGAGAGCCAGGAGACAAGGGAGCGCGTCCTCCACCTCGGAATCTCCCAGATCTCCGGAGGCTCGAAGACAAGCGTCGGTGGTTACGCGGAGAAGGAAGAGGAGGACTCCTCACAGTTCGAGGTCTCTGATACAAGAACCCTCGATGAGGTCGTGAACTGGCTTATCGGAATGGGATACACGCCATCATTCTGCACGGCATGCTACCGTGAGGGACGTACAGGTGACAGATTCATGGCACTCTGCAAATCAGAGCAGATCCACAACTGCTGTCTTCCAAACGCCCTGATGACTCTCAAGGAGTACCTCATCGACTACGCATCTCCTGAGACGAGGAAGGCCGGTGAGGAGATGATAGCGCGTGAAGTCGAGACCATTCCCAATGAGAACGCAAAACGCATCGTCAAGGAGCGCCTCGTGCGCATCGAGAACGGTGAGAGGGATTTCAGGTTCTGATATGTCACTTTCAGCAACGCCGTCATCGGTAAGGAAGCACATAGGCATATTCGGAAGGAGGAATGCAGGGAAGTCCAGCCTCCTCAATGCCATTACAGGTCAGGATGCCGCAGTCGTCTCTCCTGTGAAAGGAACGACTACAGATGTCGTCTCAAAGCCGATGGAACTCCTTCCCGCAGGCCCTGTGGTCTTTGTCGATACTCCGGGTCTCGATGATGACGGTGTTGTCGGCTCCGAGAGGGTGAGAAGGGCAAGGAAGGCCCTCTCCACAGTCGATGCGGCCCTTGTCGTCATGGACTCTGAGACCCCTCCGGATGAGACTGACCTGATGATACTCGATGCTGTAAGAGAGCGCGGTATTCCGTTTGTCATTGTAATCAACAAGAGCGACCTCTCTTCTGATGGATTTCCATACAAAGAGGAACTTCCCGATGATGTGAAGATCGTCTCAGTGAGCGCTCTGAAGGGTACAGGCATCACAGAGCTGAAGACAATGCTCGGCAACATGCTCTCAGGCGGGGAGGAGAAACCCCTCTGCAGGGATCTCTTCTCTCCGGGAGACACCATCGTGCTGGTGATCCCAATAGACAAGGCGGCTCCGAAAGGAAGGCTCATCCTTCCGCAGCAGCAGATGATTAGGGACATACTCGACGGAGGGGGCTCTGCGCTGATGGTCAAGGAGGATCAGCTGGAGAAGGCTCTTGAGACGCATCCATCGCTTGTCATCACGGACAGTCAGGTCTTCGGCACGGTCTCAAGGATCGTTCCTGAAAGCATTCCGCTTACATCGTTCTCCATACTGTTCGCAAGATACAAGGGAAGTCTTGAGAGCGCCATCAGGGGAGTGAAGGCTGCTGAGAGCCTCGAGAGCGGTGACAGGGTCCTCATCGCGGAGGGGTGCACGCATCACAGGCAGTGCGGCGACATAGGACGGGACAAGATTCCGTTCTGGCTGAGGAAGATGACAGGAAAGGACATTGACTTCGACTTCACCTCAGGCTCAGGCTTCCCCGATGACCCGTCGTCTTACCGCCTCATAGTCCACTGCGGCGGCTGTATGCTGACTGAGAACGAGATGGGTAGGCGGCGTGCCATAGCCGGATCATACGGTGTACCGATGACGAACTACGGCATTCTGATAGCCTATATGAACGGAATACTCAGACGGAGCCTCTCTGTCTTTCCGGACCTTGAGAAGCTCCTATGATCATCTGCAGCGGTACATAACGATGCCGGCATTGCCGTTTGTCGAGTACCGCTTCACCTCATAGCGGTCAGGGAAAGCCCTGAGAAGATCCGAAAGCTTCTGGAAACCGTAGAGATATGTGTTGAACTCAGGTTTGACACGCTTGATGTAAGTACCTGCGCTGCTGACATTTATGAAGCCGTCATCATCCTGATACTTCTCATACGCGATGCGGAGCAGGGTGTGGATCTCATCGAGATCAGGAAGATCCTCAGCCTCCTTCTCCTG
>CALXON010000147.1 GCA_944389985.1 uncultured Spirochaetaceae bacterium
CTGAAAGAAGGGAAAAAGGTTGAGATCAATGACTATGGCCTTGTAAGGGATGGCAATACGGGAATGATCTGCGGAGGTAATGTCAGGATACTGTTCAAACTTATTGAATGATCATTCATTCCTATAATGGAATTATATATCTGTATTGATATTTTAATGAAGACTTGAAGATACCCCGCTCTCCGCGGGGTATTGTCAATCAGAACTTTCCAAGAGCCTTGAGTATCTTCTCGCCTGTTATCGGCCAGGAGCGTACCCAGACGCCGGTTGCATCGGCAATCGCCATCGCTATGGCAGGAGCGGCGCCGTTGCAGGCTATCTCGGAGATGGATTTCGCTCCGAACGGTCCGTACTCGTCATTCACATCGATGAGTACTGATTTAAGATCATCGGGAGCATCCTGTATCATCGGAACACCATAATCGGTGAAGGTGTTCGTGAGACAGTGTCCTTCCTTGTCGAGGACCATGTTCTCATAGAGTGTGTGTCCGATGCTCTTCATCACGGCACCGTACATCTGACAGAGCGCGAGCTCAGGATTGATCGGAGTTCCGGCATCCTGCAGGGCGTAGAACTTCCGTACCTTTATCTCTCCGGTCCTGATGTTCACGGCGACCTCAGCGAAGTGAGCTCCGTATGGAACTGCGAAGTTCGGGGTCGTGAATGATCCGGTACCGATGAGCTGTCCGCGTCCGGCACCTGATGTGGCCTCATGAGACAGAGCCGCATATGAAAGCTTCCTTCCATCCTCCGACACGACGAATCCCGGATACTCGACATGAAGCTTCTCCTCGGGAATCTCCATCTGCAGGGATGCCTCATGGATCGTCTTTCTCAGAAGGTCCTCTGCCGCCCTCAGTGATGCGTTACCGGAGAAATATGTTCCGGATGATGCATATGCACCTGTGTCGAACATACAGGCATCGGTATCGCCGGATACGACGGAGACCGATTCAAACGGAACCTTCATCACCTCAGCCACGCACTTTGCGGAGATCGTATCAAGGCCTGTACCCAGATCGGCACCTCCTGAGAGGACAAGGAAAGTACCGTCCGTGAGAAGCTTCACCTGAGCGTTCGAGTGATCGAGACCTGGAAGTCCGGATCCCTGCTGTATCATCGCAAAGCCCTTTCCGATCTTCCAGTCAGGATCGTCAGAGACTTCCTTCCTGCCCCAGCCGATCATCTCAGCGCCTTTATCAAGAGCCTCGCGAAGACCACAGGAACCTACTGGAACTACAGTTCCCTCTCGTCCTTCCCCAAGCCCTCGGAGGATCTCAAGCATGTACCCTCTCTCGACGATGTTCTTTCTGGCCATCTCAAGAGGATCGACACCAAGCTTACCAGCCAGCTCACCCATCGCTGAGACTATCGCGAAGTATCCTTTAGGAGCACCGTATCCCTGATACGCTCCGGCAGGAGGTGTGTTGGTGTAGTATGTGAAGAGGTCATAGTACATATTGTCCACACGGAAGATCGGGAGAGTCTTCGAGGAGGCATTCATCGGAACAGTCAGACAATGGTTGCCGTACGGACCCGTGTTTGCCCTCACATCCATGTAGATCGCGGTGATCGTGCCATCCTTCTTTCCCCCCATCTTCACCCTGATGCGCATTGGATGACGTGTGGAATTGGCATAGAACTCCTCTGCTCTGGTATTGCGGTAATATATCGGCTTTCCGGTCTTCCAGACAGCGTATCCGACAAGATCCTCGATGAGGATATCCTGCTTCGAACCATAACCGCCACCGACTCTTTCCTTGATGACGTGCACCTTGTGTTCAGGTATCTGACAGATCTGGGAGACGATGCGTCTGACATGGTACGGAACCTGTGTGGAACAGTTCAGGACAAGCCTTCCGCCCTCTATATGGCCATAGCAGACATGAGGTTCGAGAGGTGTGCACTGTACCTGACTTGTCTGGTAGGTCTCATCCACAACCGCATCTGCATCTTCAAATCCCTTCTCTATATCACCGATACCGCCATGGGCCGCGGCCGCGATGTTCTTCCTGATATCCCCGTGGAGCGGGAACTGGTATATGACCTTCTCCTCATCAGGATCTGCGCTTCTGTTGTACTCATCGAGGTTATCAGGTGCGCCTGATACATACTCGACCTTGCCGTTATGGACAAGCGGTGCTCCATCAGCCATGGCCTCCTCGACGGTTAGGACAGGCTTGATCGGATCATAGACCACATTGATGAGTGCGGCGGCCTTCTCAGCTGTCTCCTCGTCGCGTGCGATGATGGCGGCAACCCTGTCTCCGGCATGACGGACCTTGCGGTTTATCAGACGGCGGTCATATGGTGACGGCTCAGGATTACCCTGACCTGCCTGCATATAGTAGACATCAGGGCAGTTGAATGCCGTGATGATATCCACAACACCATCGACCTTCAGGGCTTCTGTTGTATCAACAGAGCGCACATACGCATGAGCGAATGGGGAACGGAGTACATGAAGCACGAATGTTCCCGGCATGACCCTGTCCTCGACGAAGAGCTTCTCTCCTGAGACAAGAGGTTTTCCGTCTATCTTTCCTGATGGCTTTCCTACAAACTGCAGGGATGGCCTGAATGACGGTGCTATCTCTGACCTGTAGCATCCGTACTTTCTCTTCTCCTCTACGAGTTTCACCGCCAGATAGTAGTGCTCATAGCCAGCGTCCCTTATGAAGATTCCGGAGAGAGCATTCTTTATATCTTCCTTCGACGGTTCAGGATTCCTTTCAAGAAGATATGTGAGTATGAGAGCGGCTTCCGGAGCGTTGTATGCGCTCTGGACGACACCTGCATCGATCATAGCCTGCTGCACATCGTTTATCTCACGGCCGGAAAGGAGGGACTCGGGAGTCCTGATGACCGCATTCTCCGCCTGATACAGCAGTATGAGGTTTGAGTAGACAAGCCGATCATTGAAGACAATGGTGTCAGATCCGGCAAAGCCCTCCCTGTCATCGGAATCACGGACGGATGAATAGCCTGATCTGTAGAGAACGTCACGGAGTCTCTCATCCGCATTTCCTCTCAGTACTGCCGGCTTTCCGTTTATTTCAGCTCTGACTTCAATCACTTCTCACCTCCGAATATGACCGAATGGAGATAACGCTTGTAATCAGCACTTCCAAGGAGGTCATCACTGTACTCCGCATTCCTGTACGCATCCTTCCCGCCCCAGACAATGGTCGAAGGAGATGCTGTATATGCATAGCATCCGCCACATGAGGATGCAGTGACGACAGCATGCATGTGCGATGCCCTGGATACCCTCTTCATGACACCTTCAATACCTGTCCTGATGGAAATGGACATGATGATCCAGTCACTCTCATGGGAACTTACATAATCTCTGTATGATACCGTCCTCTCACCATCTCCATCGTAGACCGAAAGAATGGCATCGGCTGCAAGCAGTGCTGCGGTCATGTATCCATCAGCCCTGCAGGAAGCCGCATTACCACCGATTGTGGCCATGTTCCTCTGCTGGAGGGACGGGCATGACGCGGCAGCCTCCCTGATGAAAGCAGGTACTGCATCAGAGGAGGAAACATCCTCAAGCTTCACCCCGCCACCGATGATCACAGCCCCGTCCTTCTCCGAGATCGAGGAAGGAACGACTCTGTTGAGATCAATGAGATCTGTCTCTCCGCCTCCTATGGCAAGAACTGAGGTTCCGCCGAGAAGGTATGAGCACTCAGGATGAGCCTTCTTCACGGCATAGGCCTCACTTAACGATGAAGGACGATGTACTGTCATAGCGCCTCCTGTCCGATTATGCCGGGTTCTGCTCCGTTGATGACAGCCTCCAGGAACTCTGTAAGCATTCTGGCTGTCGTGTTGCGTCTGTATTTCGGCATTGCGTGCGGTGATATCGCATGATCCCAGGCTGCGAGGAAATCAGGTACTATATCCTCAAGTTCCGCCACAGGCTTTCTCGTGATCATGGACTCGGCCTCCCTGCTTCTGATGACCTTGGGGCCGGCCGCGCCGGAGGAGGCACGGAAATCGGAGATGACTCCGTCCTTCACTGTACAGGCTGCGGAGAGTGAGAGCTTGGAAATCGCATTGGCTCTCCTCATTCCTATCTTCCTGTAGTATGAGTAAGTGAACTCATGCGGCGGTATGATCACGCTTTTTATGATCTCATCGTCTCTGAGCGCCGTTTTCTTTGCTCCAATGATGAATTCATCGAGAAGCATGCGTCTCTCTCCGTCAAAGGAGAGGAGCACCACCTCGGCATCAAGAAGGATCAGAGGCTGGGGAAGATCACCCTTAGGAGATCCGTTTCCGATGTTTCCTCCGATCGTTGCGCTGTTCCTGAGAGATATCGCACCCATACCGGAAGCAGCCTTCCTCACATGCCATGGGACAAGCTCTGAAGCGGCGATCTCCGCAGCTGTCGAAAGCGCACCGATCTCGACAGAGCCATCATCAAGCTTCTTTATTCCCCTGAGCTCGTTCAGCCCGGATATGATCATCACGGGAAAATCCGGCTGGGGAGCAAGTCCAAGTCCGCGCCTGTGCTGCACCATTATGTCAGTGCCGCCTGCGAGCGGAACGGCTTTCTCAGCCTTTCTGAGGAGGAGGGCCTCCTCAAGCGTTTCAGGTACATAGTTCACACCCATAGATCACCTCCACGCTCTGCAGCGAGCCTGATGCTCTCTACAATCAGGTCGTAACCGGTACATCTGCAGATATTGCCGCTGATCGCCTTCCTGATGGTATTCTCATCGGGAGAGGGATTCTCAGACAGGAGCACATAAGCGGCCATCACCATTCCGGGAATGCAGAAACCGCACTGGACAGCACCGCCATCGCGGAAAGCATCCACAAGGCACTTTCCCTTGTCTGTGTCCCTGATGCCTTCTATCGTATAGATATGGCTGCCCTCACATGCTCCGACAGGAAGGATACAGCTCGTCACGAGCTTTCCATCCTTGATCACTGAACATGCTCCGCATTCACCTTCTCCGCACCCCTCCTTCACACCTGTGAGTCCGAGCTCATCACGGAGAATGTCTATAAGTCTTGTCAGCGGATTGCCTGAGAAGACAACACGCGAATCATTCACATAAAAGGTTATTGATTTAAGCATTCTCAAGCGCCTCCTCTATGTCCTCTGGCGGAATAGGTATCTTCGTCACAGTGATGCCGAGTGCACGCTCAACGGCATCGACGTAAGCCGCATCAGCACCATTGAACACCAGCTCTCCCATTCCCTTGGCTCCCTGAGGGCCCCACTGGTACGGGTTGTCGACAAGGAACCACTCCTGATGTGGGAAATCCATAGATGTCGGAATGACGTAATCGGACATTGAAGACTGTCTGAAATGTCCCTTCCTGTTCTCCATCTTCTCCATCGAGGCATAGCCGAGAGACTGGATGACACCGCCGTTGACCTGTCCATGGACGATCAGCTCATCGATGGCGTGTCCTATGTCATGACAGGTCCAGATACCGGTGGTCTTCACCTCGTTTGTGACCTTGTCCACATCAACCTCGACACAGGCAGCACCCCATCCATATCCGAGGTATGCGTCTCCGCGGAATGTCGCCTGATCCCATGGATGTCCGTCCGGATGCTCATACTCCTTCTCAACCGAGAAGTCCCCTTCATTCCATCTGGCCTTCATCTCAAGAGCACAGTTCTCCGCGATCTTTCCGACAACCATTGTGGATCTGGAAGCGGCTGTAGGACCAGAATCAGGCACCAGGGATGTATCAGGATTGTCATAATCAACCTGATCCATATCGATATTGAGGGCATTGGCGACAATCTTTCTCAGGGAAGTCTGGAAACCCTGCCCCATCTCTGTCGAACCCACCTCGATCCTGACCCTGTCTCCGGTCTTCACCAGCCTTGCATGTGCCTTGATGATCGCCTGCTCTCCGTTTCCGGTGAACGCTCCGCCATGATTATAGAAGGACATGCCTATGCCCTTTCCAGAGCCGATTCCGTACTCCTTCACCTTCCTGAAATAGTCAGAGGCATCTGCGATCTTCTTCATCATCTCCGGAAGCTTCACGTCCTCGACGATATGTCCGTTAGTGACGGTCTCTCCGTCCTTCTTGATGAAGTATCTTGATTTATACTCTGCCGGGTCGAATCCGAACTTCCTCGCTATGTGATCGAGATGTGTCTCGATCGCGAAGAGTGTCTGAGGCGCACCGAATCCGCGGAAGGCATCTGACGGGAATGTATTGGTGGCGACACCCACACCCTTGAGATACGTTGCGGGGAAATCATAGACACCGTTTGCATGGAAAACACCACGCTGGAGCACGACATACGAGGATGAGAGATATGCTCCGCAGTTGTAATAGATCGTACCGTCTATTCCGAGGATGTTTCCTTCCTTGTCCAGAGCTGTACGGTATGTCACCTTCGACGGATGACGCTTGACTGAGAACAGCATGTCCTCCTCTCTGGTGAAGATGAGCTTTATAGGCTTTCTGATGACACTTTCTGCGACAAGAAGCGGGCCTGCAAGAACATCAGGGAAGTGTTCCTTACCTCCGAATGCACCGCCTGTGGTTGTCTGTCTAACGATTATGTCCTCAGGAGTCAGCCCGAGAAGTCCCGCAACGGACTTCCTGACGTAGAATGGACACTGTGCGGAGATGTAGATTACATACTTTCCATTCTCCATGGTGATCACGGCACCATTGGTCTCAAGATGCACATGCTCCTGGAATCCTGTCTCAAGTGTCTCGGTGAATACGGAATCTGCCCTGTCCATGATGCTCTGCATCTTCTCGCCTTTCTCGCAGAAGAGTGAGCAGAGCACGTTGTCCTCGCCTACTATCGGACCGCCTTTGACAGCAAGCGCATCATCAATCGTGATCGCAGCTTCCCTCTCCGTGTATCTGATCTCTATACGGGATTCGAGATAGTCAAGCATGTTCCTGTCAGGACCAGCGAGAAGTCCGATGGTCTCACCGACATATCTGACATCACCGTCAGCGAAACATCTCCAGTCCTTCGCTATCATCCAGAGCTCATTCCTGCCGTTCTCAGGTATGTCCTTTGCTGTAATGAAGTAATATCCTTCAGGAAGCTCCGGAACCGAGATCTCGTCTATGGTTCCTCGAGGGATATCAGAGCGTATCAGCCTTGCATAGAGCATATCGGGGAAAGATAAGTCGGAAGCGTATTTCGCCTCACCCCTAGCCTTGGCCTCTGCATCGACTCTGACGACCTTATCGTCAATGCAATTTACTGGCATACATCCTCCTTCCATTGTATTTCTCGTTATATAATGAAGAATTAGCCTTCAGCCATTTCCACTCTGATTATATACCAGAAAACGGAAATCAGTGCACCAATCTGCAACAAAATAGAGATCATTATGCTATCTATATTTCAACTGGAAATTTTATAATCATGCAATGACATCACATACTCGAAAACATAATTCAAACCGTCGACGAATTTATATGTTCGCCGACGATTTAATTTCGTAATCCAACAACTTCATCCGGAAGATAATCGCAGGAGGACATTCACTGTCTAACAAATTTCTCATCCACAATAATACTGTTATCCTCGTTGTACTGCACATGAATGGAATTATCATCAATGTATACGAACTGGAAGCTCTTCGTTCTCACCCATCCATGAGAGGTATACCTAAGTTCAAGAACATAGCGTTTGTTGTTTTCAGCCACATATTCATCTGATACATAGCAGTTATGCCGGAGATCATCCCTGACTGAAATCTTATGTGTACCCACCTTGCTTCCGATGCTTCCTGAAATATCTGTAGGACTTATATGAAGATAATCGAACACATACGAATCACTTTGCCAGTCTCCTGTCAGCCAGGAAGGAACAGCACGGAGCTCCTTGTTGTATACATAGATGCTGCATGAGGCGATAGTCAGCATCATGATGAGCAGAACGACGGATATGATGACAGGCTTTCTTCTCACAGTTTTTCTCCTTACTGGAATTCTAACCGGGGTACAAGCATCCGGCAACCTCCGCTATAATGAAAACAAAGAAGGTCCATATGAAAAACAAACTGATTACTGTCATTCTCATCATGACGGCTCTCCTGATGCTCTCATCATGCATAACCGTGATAGGTACGGATGATGAGCCTGTTGAAGGGAAGATCATCTCCGTGACAAAACATGGAAATGCGATCACGGACATATCGAATGAGGAAGCGGAGAAGCATGGCATCGCTCCCGGAGACATAGTCAACATATCCGCAGAGGGATACACTGCAGAAGCACCGGTCGGGACAAGCTTCAGCGATGTCGACACGGGAGAGACAATTGTTCTCTTCACGGAGAATGACGGGATTGTCCTCGCGATCAACTATGGCGATTTCTCTTCCGAGTCGGGTCTTACCGAGGGAATGGATGTTACCATGACAATGTCCTCGAAGGAAGGATACATGGATGAATACAGCCTCAGGAATCTCATCATCCGCTCAGACAGCCGGGATGATTTCTCCTCAGATGAGTCATTCGCGAACTTCAGGGAGATCACGGCAGGTGACATTCTTTCCGGAAGGCTGTACAGAAGCAGTTCCCCCGTGAAAGGAACGGAGAGATCATCATATGCGGACAGACTCACAGGAGAGGCTGGAATCAGGACGGTCATCAACCTTGCCGATACAGATGAGTCGGTCACAGAACATCTTGATAGCGCTCCTTCATACAAAGCCATTGTGGACAACGGCAATGCCCTGATGCTCAGCATGACTGCAGACACGCTCACTCCGGACTCAGCAGAGAAGCTCAGGGAGGCTGTCCTCTTCATGAATTCCCATGAAGCGCCCTATCTGATCCACTGCGACGAGGGAATGAACAGAGCAGGACTTGTCTCTGCATTCATTGAAGCCCTCTGCGGAGCGAACATCGACGAGATCATCTCCGATTTCATGGAAAGCTATGAGAACTACTACGGGGTTCAGGCCGGAACCGAACAGTATGAGAAGATCTCGAAGACGATCACCGATTACTTCACGAACATGAACGGCAGGGCATTCCCGTGGAACAGTGTCGGTCTTGTCGCAGAGAGCTATGCCATCAACACTC
>CALXON010000148.1 GCA_944389985.1 uncultured Spirochaetaceae bacterium
AGGAATATGAGCACGACCGCGAAGATCATCGCATATTCATGACAGAGCTCGGCTCTGAGACTCTCAAGCAGGAACTGCGATATATACTCCCTGTCCATGTCCTTCCGGAGGTTCTTCTTGTCGAAGACCCCTACAGCCGGTATGTATTCCTTCCAGCTCCTTATCCTGAAAAGCTTCTGGTATATCTCACCGTTTCTTTCGATCTTCCTTGTCCTGAAGAACGGATACAGTCTGTAAAGCATGCTGTATGAGAGAAGGTTCACAAGGTATGAGGAGAGTATCTGGGAGAGAACGACCAGAACAGCTACAGGCCATCCTTTAAGAGGGAAGATGTTGTAGAGAGCGTGCTGCATCAGGTGTAGGGATTCGCTTCCATCACAGCCTCAGGATCGCTGAAACCGGAAATCCTTATCAGGTTCTCCACCTCTGCCATGCGGAATGCGACGATGTGCTGGATTGACAGCTCCAGAGCTCCGTCCTTCTCCTCGATATAAGGTTTGAGTCCGTTGTCCTCGAGGCGCCTGTATGCCTCGTATGCCTCTTTACCGCTTTCAAAGGTGCCCAGACGGAATGTGTACCATCCTGTATTGCCGTTATCATCTCCTATCGTGCCCTCGCTGAGGACTGATACGGAGACATCTGCCTTTCCTTCAGTTCCGATTCCGAGTTCCTCAGATGCCGCCTCGGTTATTGCGATATCGTATCCTTCAGGGAGCTCCGGAAGATTTCCTGTGATCGTTATGACTGTGCTCTTCCCGTTCTCCTCGTTCTTCAGCGCGACCGATGACCCTGTGGGGATTTCATCGGAAAGTCCCTCAAACGCATCCGGCAGGAAGAAAGTGCCTGCATCTGTTGTGAATCCCGGCTCCACCGGCATGTACCAGACGGCCTTTTCCGCAGAGAGCGGCAAAATGGAAACAGACAGTGCCAGAGCAGTCAGGAATCTTCTCATGGCTAAGATTATATGCATGCTCCATGAAAAAATCCACATTGTGCGGTGGCTTGTCTCACATAGCCATAACTGAGATAATCCAGACTATGAGCGAAACACAGAATCAGAGCATGCACTGGGCCGACATAATGGCCGAGAAGATAATCCGCGAGAAAGGTGACAAGGAACTTTACACCTGCGCATCCGGTATCACACCGTCAGGAACCGTACACATAGGCAATTTCAGGGAGATCATAACAGTCGAACTTGTTGTGAGAGCTCTCAGGGAGCGCGGCAGGAATGTGCGCTTCATATACAGCTGGGATGACTACGATGTCTTCAGGAAGGTTCCCAAGAACATGCCGGAGCCTGAACTTCTCGAGAAGTACCTCAGAAAGCCGATAACTCTCGTACCTGACACTACAGGAAGGGCTGAGAACTATGCACGCGGCAATGAGGTTGCCGTGGAGAAGGTCCTTCCCACAGTAGGAGTCTTTCCGGAGTATCTCTATCAGGCGGAGAGATACAGGACAAATGTCTATGCGGAGGAGATCAGGAAGGCTCTCTCGATGAGGGATGAGATCAGGAAGATCCTGAACGAGTACAGGACCGAACCGCTTCCGGAGGACTGGTGGCCCGTATCGGTATTCTCATCGTTTACAGACAAGGACAACACGAAGGTCATCGGCTGGGACGGTGAGTATGGTCTCACATACCTTGACGAGGAACTTGGCAAGGAAGAGACAATAGACATCAGGACGACACCGAACACTAAGCTTCCATGGCGTGTGGACTGGCCGATGCGCTGGGCATACGAAGGTGTTGATTTCGAACCGGGTGGAAAGGATCATCTGACAGAGGGCGGTTCCTACGATACCGCAAAGAGCGTCGTGAAGCTCTTCGGAGCAGAGGCGCCGGTGACCATGCGCTATGATTTCGTACGCCTCAAAGGCAAGGGCGGAAAGATATCCTCCTCAGGCGGAGAGGTCGCGGACCTCTATGATGTTCTCGAGATCTATCCTCCTGAGATCGTACGTTACCTCTTTGTCGGTACAAGACCGTCATCCGAGTTCGCGATCTCATTCGATCTCGATGTCCTGAAGATCTATGAGGACTATGACAACACGGAGCGCATATACTTCGGCCTTCTTCCTGTGAATGAGAAGAGAAAGGAGAAGGAGAAGCGGGTGTATGAGCTGTCTCAGGTCGATGACAGGAATATTCCGACGGAACCGGGATACCAGATCCCGTTCCGCCATCTCTGCAACTACCTCCAGATCTATTCCGGTGACAAGGAGAAGGTCCTTGAGAGACTTGATGGAATCACGGAAAGCCAGAAGGAGAGGCTTCTCGTCCGCATGGACTGTGCCTGGGCATGGCTTGAGAAGTATGCTCCGGAGGAGTTCTGCTTCTCACTTCAGGGAGAGGATGATGAGCTGTACAAGGCTGATGAGAAGGAGCTTGCCGCCATCCACGACTTTGCAGGCTATGTCGATCTCTATCTGGACAGTCTTTCCGAGAAGGAGTTCTCCGAGTACATCTACAAGGCCGCGAAGGACAACGGTATGGAGAATGCTGATTTCTTCCGCCTCATATACATGGTTCTCATCGCCAAGGAGAAGGGACCCAAGCTTGCAGGTTTCCTGAAAGCCTGTGGCCGTGACAAGACGATGGAGATACTCAGGAGGTACTGATATGGTATTGCTCATAAACGGCTCTCCGAAAGCTGCAGGCTGTACATTCACGGCTCTTTCGGAGGTTGCGGACACGCTGGAGAAGGAAGGCCTGGAGACGAAGATCGTACAGGCCACGATGGATAAGGAGGAGATAGACAGGATCGCGGAGGAAGTTGTCAGCGCGGATGCTCTTGTCGTCGGTTCTCCTGTCTACTATGCATCAGCCTCCGGTCTTGTCACATACTTTCTCGACGAGCTTTTCAACAGAGTGTCGGGCAAGGTCAGGCTGAAGCCTGCCGCTGCAGTGGTTTCCTGCAGGAGAGGCGGTGCTTCCGCGACATTCGACCAGCTCAACAAGTACTTCACGATCTCTGAGATGATCGTCGTCTCCTCGTCATACTGGAATCAGGTGCACGGCAACACACCTGATGAGGTGAGAAAGGATGAGGAGGGCATGCAGACGATGAGGACTCTCGGAAGGAACATGGCATACACCGTGAAAGCCTTCCGCAAGGCCGGACTTCCCCTTCCTGAAACCGAGAAGAAGATCAAGACGAACTTCATCAGATAGAGTATGCCAAAGATCACCACATTCATAAGAGGGTACAGAAAGGAAGCTGTCCTGGCACCGCTTTTCAAGCTGCTTGAGGCGGTGTTCGAGCTTATTGTTCCCGTACTTGTCGCATCACTGATCGATGAGGGAATTGCGGCAGGAGACAGGGATCATGTCATCAGAATGATCATTCTGATGGTGGTCTTCGCACTTACAGGACTTCTCTCATCTGTCACAGCCCAGTATTTCGCGGCCAGAGCTGCGATAGGCTTCACGAAGGGAATGAAGTCATCCCTCTTCGCACATATCTCATCCCTGCCTAAGAAGGACAGGGACAGGATCGGGACATCAACCCTCATAACACGGCTCACGAGCGATGCTACAATACTTCAGAACGGAATAAACATGTTTCTCAGGCTCTTCATGCGCTCTCCGTTCATCGTGTTCGGTGCTGCCATAATGGCATTCACGGTCGACAGCCGCATCGCCCTGATCTTCGCTGTCGTGATACCGCTTCTCGGACTCTTCGTCTATCTCATAATGCGTGTCACAATCCCGATGTACCGCAAGGTGCAGAGCGCTCTGGACAGGATCACCCTCAGAACGAGGGAGAACCTTTCAGGAGTGCGTGTCATCCGTGCATTCGGCAGGGAAGAGAGGGAGAACGAGCTTTTCCTCTCCGAGCTCATGTCGCTCAACGATCTCCAGATCCGTTCAGGCAAGGTGTCAGCCCTCCTGAATCCTGTATCAATGCTCGTCATCAATCTCTCCATCGCTGCGATAGCCGCGTACGGACGTGTCAGATACAATGCATCCCTTGTCGAGGTCGGAGCGATCATCGCTCTTGTGAACTATATGAGCCAGATCCTTCTTGAGCTCATAAAGCTCGCGAATCTCATCGTTCTCATCGCAAGGGCCATAGCATCGGCAAAGCGAATTGAGACTGTGTTCCGCCTTGAACCGTCCATTCCCGATGGCAATGAGGAGACTCCTGTTTCCGGCAGCGACGTTGTCTCGTTCTCTTCCGCAAGCCTTGTCTACCGTGAGGGAGGAGAGCCTTCTCTGGAGAACATCACATTCACGGTTGGAAAGGGTGAGAAGGTCGGTGTCATCGGAGGAACGGGATCTGGAAAGACATCACTTGTCAACCTGATAATGAGAAACTACGCTCCATCATCCGGAACGGTCTCAGTCCTTGGTCATGATGTCCTTGACTGGAAGGTCGGAGCGATGAGGAAGCATATAGGACTGGTTCCTCAGAAGGCAGTGCTTTTCAGAGGCACCATACGCGAGAACATGAGGTATGGCAATGAGAACGCTACGGATGATGATATCATAGAGGCGCTCAGGAAGGCCGAGGCCTATGATTTCGTCAGAGAGAAGGAAGGCTTTCTGGACTATGAGGTGGAGGAGGGCGGAAAGAACTTCTCAGGCGGTCAGAGACAGAGACTCTCGATAGCCCGTGCTCTTGTCCGTAAGCCCGATCTGATCATCCTCGATGACAGCTCCTCTGCTCTGGACTATGCGACGGAGGCGAGACTGAGAAAGAACATCGCGGCAATGGAAGGTGTCTCCATAATCTCCATCTCACAGCGCACAAGCTCGATGATGACGATGGACAAGGTCATTGTCATGGATGGAGGACGCATCTCAGACACAGGTACGCATGAGGAGCTTCTCAGGAGCTCTGCGATCTACAGGGAGATATACAGATCACAGTACGGGGAGGAGAGTGTATGAAGACATCGTATTACCTTTCCATCCTGCGAAGGCTCATGAGCTATATCAGGCCATATATGGGTTATCTTGTGCTGTCGGTCATGACGGCCCTCCTTTCAGTACTGGCGACACTCTTCTTTCCGCTTCTCACCGGCCGTGCCATAGACTCGATAGCGGCATCAGACGGGGAATCATTCGTCTTCTATCTGATGCTGATGGCATCATCAGCAGCCCTTGCCGCGCTGTTCCAGTTCATCATGAACATCTCGAACAACAGGCTGGCATATTCAGTGTCGAGGGATATAAGGAAGGATGCGTTCCTCTCGATGGAGAAGCTTCCTCTCTCATACATCGACTCCCATCCTCATGGGGATATCGTATCGAGGATGGTGACGGACACCGATCAGGTTTCCGATGGACTATTGATGGGCTTCACGCAGCTCTTCACGGGCATCATCACGATCGTCGGAACGCTTTTCTGCATGTTCATGGTCAACTGGCGTGTGGCTCTTGTCGTTCTCTTCGTGACACCTCTGTCGCTTCTGAGTGCCTCATTCATAGCGAAAAGGACATTCTCACTCTTCTACAAGCAGAGTTCTGCAAGGGGAGAGCAGACTGCGTTCATCGATGAGATGGTCACCTCGGCAGATGTGGTCTCAGCCTTCGGAATGGAGAATGGGAACCAGAAGCGGTTCGATGAGATAAACGGAAGGTGGGCCTCCGCGTCCCTCCTTGCCGTATTCTACTCATCCCTGACAAATCCTGTGACGAGGTTCGTCAACAGCGTTGTCTATGCCGGAGTCGCTCTCTCCGGAGCTTTCTCCTGCTTTGCTGCTCTCATGACGATAGGAGAGCTTTCGAGCATTCTCTCATATGCCTCACAGTACACAAAGCCCTTCAATGAGATCTCAGGAGTGATGACTGAGTTCCAGAATGCCATGGCATCTGCCGACAGGATATTCCGCTTTCTTGATGAGAAGAAGGAGTCCGATGATTCTGACAAGAAGGATGTCAGGGACACGGAGGGAGCTGTTGATTTCTCATCTGTCTCATTCTCATATGTTCCGGGAACCCCGATCATCCGTGACTTCACTCTCAGGGCTGAGCCCGGCATGAGAATCGCGATAGTCGGTCCGACAGGATGCGGCAAGACGACATTGATAAATCTCCTGATGAGATTCTATGATCCTGACAGCGGTACGATCTCCGTCGACGGTATCAATACTGCTGATATCCAGAGGAAATCCCTGAGAAAGCGCTTCGGAATGGTGCTGCAGGACACATGGCTCATGACCGGAACTGTGCGTGAGAATCTCGCGTTCGGTTCTGATGTGAGCGATGAGAGGATAAAGGAGACCGCCTCAATCTGTCATATCGACGGATACATCGCATCGCTTCCAGGCGGGTACGATGAGATCATAAGCGATGAGGGCGGGAATATATCAGCGGGACAGAAGCAGCTCATGTCCATAGCCCGTGTCATGCTCTCCGATCCTGACATGCTCATTCTCGATGAGGCTACAAGCAGCATCGATACTAGAACCGAGATGATCATACAGGAAGCCTTTCAGCGCCTGATGAATGGCAGGACATCTTTCATCGTCGCACACAGGCTCTCGACGATACAGAGCGCCGATCTCATCATCGTCATGAAGGATGGTGTGATAATAGAGAGCGGAAAGCATCAGGAGCTTCTGGACAGAGGAGGCTTCTACAGCACACTCTACAGAAGCCAGTTCAGCTGATCACCTGAAAAGTCTTCCGAGAACCTTCTCGGAGGACCTCCACTTGGGGTCGGATTTGACTCTCAGATCGAGGGTCAGCTTCGATCCCGGGAAGATCCTCTTTATCTCCTTGAATGACTCCTTACGGATTCTCTTTATGTTCTCTCCGCCTCTGCCTACGATGATTCCCTTCTGTCCGTCGCGTTCGGTGTTTATGACAGCCCTGACCCAGACTTCCTGTGTCTCTTCCGAGTACTCCATGTCCTCAATCTCGACATAGATGACATGCGGAAGCTCATCTGACAGGGATGATATCGTCTTTTCCCTGATGATCTCGGAAATGCGGAAGCTGAGATCCTGATCGGTATATGTGTTCTCATCGTAGAGAAGCTCTCCCTCCGGAACTACCTTGAAAAGCTCAATGAGTATCTCATCAACTCCCTCATCCCTGGATGCGGAAGCGAAGAGCACTGGAGATGAGGGGAAGTTCTCCCTGAGGAAGAATCCTGCGTCCTCCCTGTTGTTCTCCGTGAGTATGTCATTCTTGTTGACGACAGCTACCACAGGCACGCCTGCCTTCTTTATAAGGGAAGCCACCGCCTCCTCCTCAGTCCCGGTATGCCTTGTACCGTCCACAAGGTAGAGAATGGCATCAGACTCAGTGAGTGAGGAGAGCGTGACCTCCTGCATCCTCCTGTTTATCTCCTTGCCGGAAAGATGGTATCCGGGAGTGTCGGTGAATATGAGCTGTCCGCGCTGATCTGTGTAGATTCCCCTTATCTTGTTCCTCGTTGTCTGCGGGGTTGGGGATGTTATCGAGACCTTCATCCCCGTTATCGTGTTCACAAGCGTTGACTTACCTGCAGATGGTCTGCCTATTACAGATACCGTTCCAGATTTCATTTCCTATCTCCCATCAGTTCAAGGGCAGTTTCCTCGATTCTCTCAAACCCGTTTATGATCTCAAAGCCCTCTATGCGCTTCCTGCCGTTCCATGATACGACGAATGCATGGTCTGCGGCCATAAGCATGTGGATGTCCGTCGGGCCGTCGCCTGCTGCTATGACAGTGCATCCGGGCCAGATCCTGCGGATATCACTGACAGCCTCCGCCTTGTCCTCGATGCTGCCGATGCACTTCTCGATGCATTTTATCCGTCCGTTCTCAGTCTTCACCTTCTTCGCAGCCACGAACTCCGCTTCCATACCTTCAAGACGGAGGAATTCCTCGATCAGTCTGTCGCTTCCGCAGGAGATCACGGCCAGATGACAGTTCTCATGTCTCAGGATCCTCTTGAGGGGAAGTAGATCCGTCTCAGAGATACGGTCATGTATCATCGACGCTGCCCTGTGTATGTATTCCTCTTCAAGCCCCGTGATGATCCTCTCATAGTCCCTGTTGAATGTGATTGGATCAAAGCCCCCTTTCTGATCTCTCTCAATGAGTTCCTCCGCACCTTCTCTTCCTGAGAGATGGAGCAGAAGCTGTTCGGAATCGTAGTCTGTGATGGGGTAGAGTGTTCCATCGAAATCGAGGGCAATGACTATATCCATACGATGATGGTACTAGATTATAAAGGCCAAAGAAAGTACCATCCAGTTCATCGGAGGATTCAAATGGGCGCGTTGGCAGATTATCTTTCGTCTGTGTCATCTCCGTCTGCGGAGATGGCGATGTATGTCTCATCACTTGAGATGGTAGCAAGGGAATCGGCAGAGGTTGCCGGAAGGATCGTCAGGGAGCTGAAAGATCAGCGTACCCATCTGAAACTCATTGCAAGCGAGAATTTCTCATCGCTTTCTGTACAGGGTGCCATGGGTAATCTCCTCACCGACAAGTATTCCGAGGGTTTTCCCCATCACAGGTTCTATGCAGGCTGTGAGAATGTCGATGCGGTGGAGGATGAAGGTGTGGAGGCTGCGAAGAGGCTTTTCGGTGCTGATCATGCGTACCTTCAGCCACATTCAGGCGCTGATGCGAACCTCTGCGCGTACTGGGCGATACTCAATGCCCGTGTCGAGGTTCCGTCACTTGAGGAGATGGGAGTGACAAATCCTTCCTCCATGTCCCGTGAGGACTGGAACAGGATTCGTACGGCTCTGCATGATCAGAGGATACTCGGTCTTGACTACTACTCCGGCGGTCACCTTACTCACGGATACAGACAGAACATCTCCGCCCAGATGTTCGATGCATACTCATACACTGTCGATGAGAAGACAGGTCTTCTCGACTATGATGAGATAGAGAGACTTACTTCAGAGATAAAGCCTCTTATACTCCTTGCGGGGTATTCGGCGTATCCGAGGAAGATAGATTTCAGACGCATGTCTGAGATAGCGCACTCGAATGGTGCTGTCTTCATGGTTGACATGGCACATTTCGCAGGTCTTGTTGCAGGAAAGGTCTTCACAGGAGACTATGATCCTGTGAAGTGGGCAGATGTCGTGACGACAACGACTCACAAGACACTCAGAGGCCCGAGAGGTGGCATGATCCTCTGCCGTGAGGAGTTTGCATCCTCTGTTGATAAAGGCTGTCCGCTTGTGATCGGAGGACCGCTGCCTCATGTGATGGCTGCAAAGGCCATTGCGCTCAGAGAGGCGGAGAAGCCTGAGTTCAGGGATTATGCAGAGAGAATAGTGAAGAATGCCAGAGCACTTGCGAAAGGCTTCACTGACAGAGGCGTGAGAGTCGCCACAGGTGGTACCGACAACCATCTGATGCTGCTTGATGTGACAGCTTTCGGACTCAACGGACGTCAGGCTGAGAGCCTTCTGAGGGAAGCCGGCATAACGCTCAACAGGAATGCTCTTCCGTTCGATCCCAATGGACCGTGGTATACATCAGGACTCAGACTCGGAACACCGGCTGTCACGACGCTCGGAATGGATGAGAAGGACATGGATGAGATTGCTGCGGTGATCACAGAGGTCCTTTCATCCGCACATCCTGTGAAGCTCACGAAAGGCGAGCATGCGGGAGAACTCTCGAAGAACAGGGCAAAGGCTCCTGAGAGCGTCATGGAGATGGCAAGAGGCCGTGTCCAGGCTCTTCTGGACAGCCATCTGCTATATCCTGAGCTTGATCTGGAGTTCCTCGAGAAGGAGTTCCCTTTAACGGAGAGTTGAGAGAATCATCTCAGCCTTTTCCCTGTCGCTTTCAGTGAAACAGCAGAGTATCGTATCGATATCATCGGCCTTGGAGAGCTCCTCCAGGGCTATTCTTATCGCCTCATCTTTGGGATAACCGTAGACACCTGCGCTGATGAGAGGAAAGGCCATGGTACGGATCCCGTTTGCCCTCGCAAGCTCAAGAGAGTTCCTGTAGCAGCTTCTCAGTTTCTCCTCCTCTCCATACTTCCCTCCATGCCAGACCGGACCCACTGTATGGATTACGAATTCTGCAGGAAGACGGTATCCTTTCGTGATCTTCGCTTCTCCTGTCTCACAGCCTCCGAGTGTCCTGCACTCTGCAAGAAGGCCGGGCCCTGCAGCCCTGTGTATCGCTCCATCGACACCGCCTCCTCCGAGAAGGGTTGAGTTCGCTGCGTTTGCAATGGCATCCGCTTTCACTTCAGTTATGTCACCCTGGATTATCCTTACCATACAGTGATCATACCATGGACAGGTACTGATGGACAAAACAGGTCTCTTAATATATCGTTGTTCCAGTAATATCTAATGTTCTTGTTCCAGAGGGAAAACAACTGATATGAAATTCACAGAACTGCCTCTATCCGAAGAGGTCCTTGCCGGAGTAGAGAAGGCCGGCTATACAGAATGCACGGATGTACAGCAGCGTGTTCTGCCCATGACACTTCAGGGACGTGATGTAATGGTTCAGTCGAAGACCGGCAGCGGAAAGACTGCTGTGTTCCTGCTTACGATACTCGAGAAATACAAGAGAAACAGATCAGGAGCAGCTCTCATAGTATCTCCGACCAGGGAACTTGCAGTGCAGATCGAAGAGGACGCGAGACTACTCTCAGCGGGCTTCCCGGAGTACAGGATAGGGTGCTTCTATGGTGGTGTCGGATACAAGGAGCAGATCGAGGAACTCTCGTCAGGGCTGAATCTCTATGTGGGCACCCCCGGACGTCTTCTTGACTTCGCCTCATCCAGCCGCATCGATTTCAGATGCTTTGACACGGTCGTTCTTGATGAGGCTGACCGTATGTTCGACATGGGCTTCTACCCTGATATCCAGACGATGTTCTCAAGGATGGTAAAGAGTACGGAGAGACAGACGATGCTCTTCTCCGCAACGCTCTCGACCCGTGTTAGGAACCTTGCATGGAGCTATATGAACGAGCCCGAGGAGGTCACGGTACAGCCTGAGGAGATCACGGTGAAGAACATCACTCAGGAGCTTTTTCATGTGACGAAGGACGAGAAGTTCTTTCTTCTTCTCTCGATCATGAAGAAGCTCTCTCCCGCATCCTGTCTGATCTTCACGAACACGAAGGACAAGGCTGTTGAAGTTGCGAAACGCCTCCAGATGAATGGTTACAAGGCCGAGTACCTCATGGGTGACATGCCACAGTCGAAGAGACTGAAGACGATCGACAGGATGAAGGATGGACAGCTTCCTGTCCTCGTCGCAACCGATGTCGCGGCAAGAGGCCTCCAGATCGATGATCTCGAGCTCGTCGTAAACTATGACATTCCCGAGGATTATGAGAACTATGTCCACCGTATAGGGCGTACCGCGAGGGCCGGAAAGTCAGGAAAGGCCATAACGCTTGCCTGTGAGGAGTACATCTACGGTCTTGAGCCGATTGAGACATACATCCAGATGAAGATACCTGTACTCTGGCCGGATGAGGCCGGACTGGAGAGTGTCGAGGACAAGAGTGAGGGCTACCACTACAGAAGCTCGAGATCCCGTCAGGGACAGAAGGGCGGAAGGAAGCCCGGAAGAACCGACTCCCGTCCATCCCAGAGAAAGAAGGACAGCGGCAGGAAGAGTGCCGAGACGAAGGGGCAGAGCAGGAAAAAGCAGGGCAGTGACTACAAAAAGCTCTCATCCATGAGCCTTGAGGAGAGAATGGCTTACTACAAGAGTGAGTTCAATGAAACGGAGAAAGCTCCTCAGAAGCCTCAGCAGAAGAAGAGCCAGAATCCTTCGAGGAAACCCCAGCAGAAGAAGGCCCAGCCACAGCCAAAGCCGTCAACTCCGTCAGCAAAGGCCGAGAAGAAGGTGCCGGAGGCGAACAAGGCAGCTGTCAAGAAAGGTTTCCTCGCACGCATACTGTCGAAGATCAGAGGAAAGTGATGCTCCGGCGGTTCATATCGTACTACAGGTACTACAAGGGACTTTTCGTGCTTGATATGACTGTTGCGGTACTGGCTTCGGTACTGTCAGTCATAGCTCCCGCCCTTGTCAGGAACGTGCTTTATACAGCCCTCCCGGAGCATGACTGGGATTTGATGGTGAAGATGCTCACGCTCATCCTCCTCATCTACATCGTCCAGGCTGTCACCACATACATCAGAATAAGGTGGGGACATTATCTGGGCGTGAGGATGGAGAACAGGATGAGGGAGGAGCTCTTCTCACATCTCCAGACACTGTCTTTCTCATACTTTGACAGGACGAAGACCGGTACGATAATGAGCAGGATCACGAATGACCTCTTCAATATCGCGGAGGTCGCGCATCATGGTCCTGAGGATCTTCTGATATCCCTCATAACGATCATAGCGGCATACAGCTTCATGTTCTCATTCTCATGGGAGCTTTCCCTTGTTTCCGTGATCCCTCTTCCTCTCATGCTCATCTACGGCATACATTTCAACAGGAAGCTGAAGGAGAAGAACAGGGCGATCAGAAAGACGATCGCCGATGTGAATGTCGCGGCGGAGAACTCGATACAGGGAATCAGGGAGGTCAAGTCATACTCCCAGGAGAAATTCCAGGAGAAGAAATTCGGGGTATCGAACGCGAAGCTGAAGCAGAGCCGCGAGAGCATGTACAGCACGATGGCGAATTACCAGACCGGAATCTCATTCATGAGGGATTTCTACTACTTCATGACGATTGCCGGAGGTATCATCCTGATTGCCCTTGGCTATGCCGAGGTCTATGACCTTGTCGCATTTGTCCTCTATGTCTCTGTCGTGCTTCCTCCCATCGACCGTCTGATAAACTTCACGGAGCAGTTCACTCAGGGCATGGCCTCTTTCGAGCGTTTCACCGAGATACTGGACATTAAGCCTCAGATCGAGGACAAGCCGGGGGCCGTTCCACTTACCGTCACTGACGGAACTGTCGACTTCGACAATGTGTCGTTCTCATATGAGGCTGATGGCAGGGAGATCGTCATAAAGGATCTCTCACTGCACATTCCAGGAGGCGTGAAGGCCGCCCTCGTCGGCGAGTCCGGGGCTGGAAAGTCCACGATAGTATCCCTCCTTGCCAGATTCTATGAGAGGCAGTCCGGATCCATCAGGATAGACGGTACCGACATCGATGATGTGACTCAGAGATCACTCCATGACTCGATCGGCTTCGTGCAGCAGAATGTCTTCCTCTTCGACGCCTCGATCAAGGAGAATCTCCGTTATGGCAGGAGTGATGCCACCGATGAGGAGATGTGGCAGGCTCTGAAGGATGCCAACCTCTATGATTTTGTCGCATCATTGCCTGATGGCCTTGATACGGAGGTGGGAGAGCGTGGAACAAGGCTCTCCGGAGGACAGAAACAGAGACTCTCGATCGCCCGTGTATTCCTGAAGAATCCTAAGATACTTGTCTTTGATGAGGCGACAAGCTCTCTCGATACTGAATCGGAGTCACTCATTCAGGAGGCTTTCGACAACCTTGCGGAGGGCAGAACCTCCATAGTGATCGCCCACAGGCTTTCAACCATCAGGGACAGTGATGTAATATTCGTGGTTGATAAAGGTACTGTCAGGGAACAGGGAACTCATGATGAGCTTATGGCACAGCATGGGCTGTATTACAGATTATATTCGCTAAAGGACTGATATATGGGAAAGTTGCGTCTTGCAATAGGTATAGTATTCATAGCGCCGATGTTCTGTCTTCTCGGTGTGCTTGCGATGATAGCCGGAGGAATTCTGTGGGGTCTGAAGCTCAGGAACGCTTCATGCAAGGTCGTTCATTTCATACTCGGATGGCTGGTGCTGTGGATCTACTTCTTCCTCGGAGTACGCGTCAGGGTCGAGGGTAAGGAGAATATTCCACGCTGGGGCGAGAGGGTCTGCTATGTTCCCAATCATGCCTCCATGCTCGACATTCCCGTTCTCTTCGGATCAGGAATGTGGTGCGGAATCGTCGCCAAGAAGGAGCTTTTCAAGATTCCTGTGCTCCATGGACTTCTGAGAACGCTGCACTGTGTTCCCATTGACCGTTCAAGTCTCAGAGAGGGCTTCAAGGCAATACTCGAGGGAACGAAGAAGATCGAATCAGGGTATCCCATGGGAATATTCCCCGAGGGAACAAGAAGCAAGACCGGTGAGATGGGCGAGATGAAGGCCGGAGCTTTCAAGATGGCCATAAAGGCAAAGGCGAAGATCGTTCCTGTCGCCATGGCGAACACTCGTTTCGCATTCGAGGGTGCCGAGAACTTCAGGATCGTCCATATCTATGTGAAGATCCTTCCTCCGATCGATACCGAGAAACTCTCTGCCGACGAGCTGAAGGACGTACATTCAGTTGTCGAGAACAGGATCAGGGAAGCACTGAAGACGCTTCCAGGTCCGTATGGCAGAAATTGACATAACATTCGGTTTCACGTCTGAAGAGACTCTGTTCAGGTCCTTCAGGCTGTCACTGGAAAACCGCAGCCATGTCCTGATCCTCGCAGAGCCGGGGAAGGGCAAGACCACACTTGCGAAGATCCTCACAGGTTCAGTTCCCAAGTACAGCGGAGGGACACTCTCCGGCCATTTCATCGTGAACGGCATTGATATCCTCAGTAAGGATATCTCAGAGAGAATGGAATATGCCGGAAGGGTGAGTCAGAACACAGATGAGATGATGCTCTTCTCATCTGTACAGGAGGAGATATCATTTCCCCTTGAGAATATGGGTCTCTGCAGGGAGGAAAGGGAGAGACGCATGGCTGATGCCCTTTCTCTCTTCGGCCTTGAGAGATACCGTGATGTATCGACTTCCGAACTCTCTGGAGGTGAGAAGAGAAGGCTCATGCTTGCCGTACTTTTCGCCATTGATCCTGCCATATACATTCTTGATGAGTCATTTGATGAGCTCTCCCCGTCATGGAGACAGCGGCTTGCCGGGATCATAAGGAATCTGGACAGGACTGTCATCGCATTCGGCAGTCATGAACTCTCTGAGTATGACGGTATATTCGACAAAGTCATCACGATCGGAACCAATGGTGATGCTGTTCCATATGTCAGGAAAGATATACCGGTATTCTCTCTTCCTTCAGTCCAGAAGAAAGGTATGTCTCTTTCTGTGTCGGATCTCGTCATCACGCGTGAGCACAGAAGCTCGGATGAGCTGCCGTCATTCGGATTAACTGTACCTTCTTTTGATCTTCATGGAGGTGAGTGTGTCGTTCTTACCGGTGAGAACGGCTCGGGAAAAAGCTCATTCTCCAGGGTTCTTTCCGGTCTTCTGAAGGAGCAGTCAGGATCTGTGACCTCCGGAAACACTGTCATTCCATATAAGGAGCGGAGGCATATGACAGCGTACCTCATGCAGAATCCATATGAGGAGCTGTTCCTGCCGACAGTCAGAGATGAGCTTTCCAGCACAGGAGCGTCAGAGAAGGATATCTCGGAGGCTCTGGAGCTTTTTGCGCTTGACGGGAATGAGTATGTGCAGGAGATGTCATACGGCAGGGCCAAGATGCTTCAGGCCGCTCTGTTCTTCCTGCTCTCAAGACCGTTCGCCATATTCGATGAGCTTGACAGCGCGCTGTCCACAGATGACTTCATCAAGGCTGTGAGAGTCTATCTTGAGAAAGGCACAGGTCTTATTGTCATAACCCATGACATGAACGTCTCAGCGATGCTTCCCGGACGGCATTTCATGATAGAGGGAGGTACTCTTCATGAATGTTAGCAGCTATGTATATGGCAGATCGTTCTATCATCGTTTTGACGTGAGGCCTAAACTCGCATTCACGCTTCTTTTCTCCATCGTGACATTCATGATGTCATCACCGGAGGGAATGGCAGCCGTACTGCTGCTGCCACTCATACTGATGCTCATTGCAGCGGGAGCAAAGGAGACATGGCACTGTTATCTTCATATCCTGCCGCTTGTCATCATTCTCCTTCTTTTCATACCTCTTCAGGAAAGGGACGGCGTTCCTCTTTTAATCGTCCACGGTATCACTGTAATGACGGAGGAGGGCCTCTGGACTGTCATGAGGATCATCTCAAGACTTTGCGGGGTCTCCGGGATACTTATGCTTCTTCTCATCACGGAGAGGAATGAGGATATAATCAGGGGACTCAGGGCCTTCCATCTGCCGTACAATGCGGCTATCGCGGTATCGATGATCCTCCGCTTCATACCATACCTTGCTTCCCTTTTCTCAGAGATAAGGGATTCCATGTCACTGAGGCTGGAAGAGGGAAAGAGAGGCTATCCTGTACTTCCCTCGATAACCTCCCTGGTGGTTGCATCGATCAGAATGATTCCTGAGACAGCCGCGGCCCTTGAGGAGAGAGGATTCGGAAGGCGGAAATTACAGTATGAACCGTCTGAAAAGCCACAGAGCTATTCACTGCAGTGGCTTCTTGGTGCTATCATTCCGCTCAGTCTGTTGTTTGTGAGGTAGTTTATGGCTGGAGAGAACAGAACTGCACTGAGGATAAGTCTGGTTGCCATCATGACGGCAATCGTCGCTGTATTCACGATCATCATAAGGATTCCTTCCCCTATAGGAGGGTATATATCACTCTGTGACGCTGCTGTCACATTCGTGGCATATGCGTTCGGCCCGTTCACAGGCCTGATCGCAGGCGGCCTCGGAGCGGCGTTCGCGGATCTTCTCGGAGGATTCCCGCAGTGGGCGCTGATCTCCTTCATCGTCCATGGTGTGGAGGCCCTTCTGATGGGCCTTGTTGTCAGGAAGGACAGCTCGTCTATGGCAATGCGCATCGTGGCCGCGCTCATCGCTGTTGTCATAGTCTCATGCGGCTATCTTTTCCTCACTACGCTCTTCGGTCTCACTGTATTCACCGAAGCCCTTCTCGAAGTTCCGGGGAATATTATACAGAGCGGAGTGGGAGCCGTCATAGGACTCCTGTTGTACAGCGGTGTAAGGAAAGCATACAGAAAGCTTGATGACCTGAGATGGTAGTATAATGCTGCCGATCTTTGATAAACTCTATTCTATCCCCGTCAGGAGGCACATATGGCTATCAAAGACCATGATTCAATTATCGTCCTCGATTTCGGCGCCCAGTACAGCCAGCTCATTGCAAGGCGTGTCAGGGAGTGCGGCGTCTACAGCCAGATCGTTCCGTTCACGGTTTCTGCCGAGGAAGTCAGGAAGATCGCACCTTCCGGTATCATATTCTCCGGTGGACCATGCTCTGTGACAGCAGAGGGCTCACCCCGTCCGGACAAGGAGATCTTCAATCTCGGAATTCCCGTCCTCGGCATCTGTTATGGACTGCAGGTCATGACCGAGGTCCTTGGTGGTCATGTGTCATCATCTGGAAAGAAGGAGTACGGACTCCAGAATATCGACATAACTGACAGCACATCGGAGCTTCTCAGGGATGTCTCTGACAAGAGTCAGGTCTGGATGAGCCATGGAGATTCTGTAGACAGACT